>NZ_CBFFRJ010000021.1:0-51171 GCF_965644225.1 Phytobacter sp. V91
GCCGAGGGCGGTTAAGATATCAAAAACCCGTTATCCGGTGAAACGCAGTGCCGCTCCGCTTAAGTGAACGGCATTACCGAAATGGGGCCTTTTGCATGGCGCTGAAGAGGGGTAACTCAGAGCAATTATTTGTACAGAACCGCAGTACCGTGCAGGTTGTAAGAACCGGTAACGGAGGTGATACGGTAAGACGTTGCACCAGAGGCCTGCGCTTTTTGCGCCAGTTCGCTTTCAACAGATGAGAGGTTGGTCCCGGCTGTAGCCGCAATAGTGCCCACTTCCTGCTGACCCGCTGGGGTTGCCTGAACCTGAACAGCAGCAAAGCTTGCGAAAGAGAGTGAACTCAGTACAGCGACGGCAAACAATGTTTTGATGGTTTTCATAATTTCTTTATCCTGGCAGATGAGTCGTAAGTTGCCGTTAATTTATTATTTAATTAACGATCGATAATCAAATAATAGGCGTGATCTGAGTCACACGTCAACGCATTTTTATAGTGATTGTTATTTAATTTAACAAAGTCATATTTATCATAAGGATAGAATTTATTAATTTGTGCTATTTGCCGCTGGTTTATCTCACATTTTATTTTTATAATGCTTGTTCAACAAACCAACAAGGTTGAACGGCATATGACCATTGAAGTCAGCAGTTGTGTAAAAAAAAGCCGTGGCCGACCGAAAGTGTTCGACAGGGAAGCGGCGCTCGACAAAGCCATGACGCTCTTTTGGCAGCATGGCTATGAAGCCACATCATTATCTGATCTCGTCGAAGCGACGGGTGCGAAAGCGCCTACGCTGTACGCGGAGTTCACCAACAAAGAAGGACTGTTTCGTGCAGTTCTCGACAGATACATTGCCCGCTTTGCCGGGCAGCACGAAGCGCAGTTGCTGTGTGAAGAAAAGCCCGTTGTTCAGGCGCTGAAGGATTACTTCACTGCCGTAGCGGTCTGCTTTACCAGCAAAGACACGCCGGCAGGTTGTTTCTTAATCAACACCTCGGCAACGCTGGCCGCCTCCTCCCATGCTATTGCCGAAACAATAAAGTCCCGGCATGCGCAGCAGGAGCAGTTATTGCTGCGGTTCCTTACGCAGCGGCAACAGCTGGGTGAGATATCTGCGGGCGTCAATACTCAACAGGTAGCCCAGTTCCTGAGCTGTATTCTGCAAGGCATGTCAACCAGTGCGCGTGAAGGCGCCAGCTGCGATAAATTGCTGCAAATCATCGATACCACTTTACAGCTGTGGCCAACCCTGGTCAAAAGTTAAGCAATTCACATCACCGTAAGCTATAGTTTTCACCTATTATATTAATAGGTGAAAACATCATTTCGATTTAACCACTTTGCTAACATTAAACGGTGATTATTGCCTTGCTAACGATTAGTAGGAATAAGCACATCATTCGCGTCATGGAGACGTCTGATATAAGGTTTTTCTTCAACGTTGCGTGCGAAGACGTTGGACTCTTTCCCTGGTTGGACATATGCAGAAGGAAATGAAGATGATCTTGCTATTGCCATTACTTAAGGTACTCAGCGTAATAACCGTGTTATTTGGCCTCTGGATCCTGTGTGGCGGCTCAGTGCTATTCGCTTTTATCTCCATAATCATCACCGGCTGCCTGGTGTTCCGTCAGCAGGATCTGATATAAAAAAAGCCCCTCAGCCTGAGCGATTGAGGAGCTAATCAAATACGGTACGTCTGTTTTAGGCTTTGTTATTCAAAATAAGCTGACCGTTACCATCCAGCGGGATTTGCGTACCCGGATCGTTGTTCATCCGGATTTTGCCCTGCTGGTCGCCAATTTTGTAGGTCACGTCGTAACCCAACATTTTTTCCGATTTGTCATACACGGTGCTGCAACGTTGCTGCGTCGTGGTGTAGGTATCCCGCGACTGCATCTCGCCCTGCACCTGATGGCCGGCATAGCCGCCGCCTAAGGCGCCAACGACGGTGGCAACATCTTTACCCCGACCGCCGCCAAACTGATGCCCTAACACCCCACCGGCAACGGCTCCGAGGACAGAACCGGTAATCCGGTTTTCATCCTGTACCGGACGACGATGAGTCACGGTCACATTGCGACATTCCTGACGCGGTGTTTTCACTGATTCTTTGATTGGCGTGGCAGAGATGACCTGCGCGTACTGAGGGCCACGGTCAAAGACATTCATACTGGCAACCGCGGCAACGCCCAGCGCAGCGGCCACGCCAATACCCATACCCGCTAACATTGATTTATTCACAGGATTTCCTCCCTGGTTTGCTATTAGTAACAATATTGCAACCTGGTGAGGGGTAAGCCAATCAGAATGGGTGTAAAAAAAGGAGATTTGAGGGATAAGCGCCGTGATTCAGAAATGTCTGAGCACGCTGATATTGCGGGTTCCAGGAACAACGGCCCTCCCGCAACGCGAGAGAGCCGTAGAGAAGATTAATGCAGTTTCAGACGCGGGCGAATAACACGGTTAATACTGCCCACCAGCATCATCAGACCGGTTTTGCAGTAACCGTGCAGCGCAATCTGGTGCATACGGTACAGAGAGATGTAAACAAAGCGCGCAATACGCCCTTCAATCATCATCGAGCCACGCATCAGGTTGCCCATCAGGCTACCTACCGTAGAGAAGTTCGACAGCGATACCAGAGAACCATGATCCTTATAGGTATAAGATTTCAGTGGTTTATTTTTGATTTGCGCCAGGATGTTTTGCAATGCAAGGCTTGCCATCTGATGGGCTGCCTGAGCACGCGGCGGCACAAATCCGCCTTCCGGACGCGCGCAGGATGCGCAATCGCCAATGGCATAGATATCCGGATCGCGCGTCGTTTGCAGAGTCGGCTCAACCACCAGCTGATTGATACGGTTAGTTTCAAGTCCGCCAAGATCTTTCATAAAGTCTGGCGCTTTGATCCCTGCCGCCCAGACCATCAGGTCAGCCTTGATATATTCGCCATCTTTGGTGTGCAGGCCGCCTTCATCCGCGCTGGTGACCATGGTCTGGGTCAGAACACGCACGCCCATTTTGGTCAGTTCACTGTGAGCAGCGCCGGAAATACGCGGCGGCAGTGCAGGCAGAATACGCTCACCGGCCTCAACCAGAGTCACGTTCAGCGCGTCATTGGTTAAGCCTTTGTAGCCGTAGCTGTGCAGTTGTTTAACCGCATTATGCAGCTCGGCAGAAAGCTCCACGCCCGTTGCCCCGCCGCCGACGATGGCAATGTTTACCTTGCCGTTCGCCCCGAGGTTGGCGGAATATTTCAGGAACAGGTTCAGCATTTCCTGGTGGAAACGACGCGCCTGGTGCGGGTTGTCGAGGAAAATGCAGTGTTCTTTTACGCCCGGCGTATTGAAGTCATTTGACGTGCTGCCCAGCGCCATAATCAGCGTGTCATACGCCAGTTTGCGCTCAGGTACCAGCAGCTCGCCTTTTTCATCGCGCAGTTCAGCCAGGCTGATCGTTTTACTTTCGCGGTTGATATCAACCACCGATCCCAGCTGGAACTGGAAATGATGGTTGCGGGCATGGGCCAGATAGCTCAGGGCATCCACACCTTCATCCAGCGAACCGGTTGCCACTTCATGCAGCAGCGGTTTCCACAAGTGGCTGTGGTTACGATCGACCAGCGTAATTTTTGCTTTCTTGCCCCGGCCCAACTTCTTACCCAGCTGCGTGGCCAGTTCAAGCCCGCCAGCACCACCGCCAACAATCACAATCTTTTTCAATGGTGTAGTCAACGTGACCCCCTAAATTATTAACCAATTGTTAATTAAAAGTTATACAAATAACACTTAATTAACAACAAGTTACAAAGTTAAAACCTCTTTACCGCACTGAGAATAACATGTTCGGTGCATTGGTCATACCAAAATTGATATGCATCAAGTTTTGATGCCTAAAAGTTGAGCGGATACCCGTACCAGCGTCAGGGAAGTATAAAAAATGCGGAATTTTGTCAGGGGGAGAAAAAAGAAAACCCGGCATTACCGGGTTGAGGAATTAACCAAGGGATTTGAAGGCCTTAATGCGTTGCAGATGTGGCGAAATGCTTTTGAACTTGTGCGACTGCGCTTCATCCCAGACCACTTCATAGAAATGGTGCAGTACCTCAGACGAACGCTGGCTGTCGAGCGCCTCATCATGGCGCGAGAGGATAGCCAGGCAGCGATCGCGATTTTTTTCGCGAAAATTGGTCACGCATTTGGTGGCGATATCCACATACTCTTCTGGTCTGTCGATCTTCCCTTCCATGTTTTCGAATGGAAACAGGTTCGGGTTAAACATCACCTGGCGGATATCGCATAAAAATCCGATCCGCTCAGCCCAGAATCCCCCCAGGCCGACACCACAAATCAGCGGACGCTCGTCCACATTGAGTTGCAGCATCTTATCGACCTCTTTAAGCAGATGCTGCATATCGTGTTTCGGATGCCGTGTGCTGTAGCTGATTAAGCGCACATCCGGATCGATGAACTGCAGTTGCAGCACCTTTTCATGGTTACCCGGACTGTTTGAATCAAAACCGTGTAAATAGATGATCATTGTACCTCACCCCTGGGTCAACACCCCGCCCGTTAAAGGTTACTGAGCCGCGTTATGGGCCTGCCAACGCTCGTGAAGTTGCTCCAGTTCACGGTTGACGGACTTCCAGCGCGAAGAACTCAACAATTCCTGACGAGAAAACGAACCTTTATGATACAAATTCATAACACGCTCTGCTTTGATCGGCGACAGGTTATCCAACACACTGACGGCACCTTTTCGATTATTGCAGACGAGGATCATATCGCAACCGGCATCAAGGGAAGCCTGTCCGCGTTCTGCGTAACTCCCCATCACCGCCGCGCCTTCCATCGATAAATCGTCAGAGAAGATAACGCCGTCAAAGCCCAGTTCCCCGCGTAACACGGTTTTCAGCCACCAGGCCGACCCACTTGCCGGACGGGGATCGGCTTCACTGTAGATAACATGCGCGGGCATTACTGCATCCAGTTTTCCCTGCTCTATCAGGCTGCGGAATACCGCCATATCCTTGCTACGGATATCAGCCAGCGGGCGCGGATCCTGCGGTGTTTCTTTATGCGAGTCGGCGGTCACGGCACCATGTCCGGGGAAATGTTTACCGGTGGTTTTCATCCCGGCGTCATGCATACCGTCAATAAAACGGCTGGCTATGGACAGCGCTTTGCGCGGATCCTGATGGTAAGAACGCTCCCCGATAGCGGCGCTGATATGACCGACATCCAGCACCGGAGCAAAACTGATATCGATATCCATGGCGATCATTTCACTGGCCATCAACCAGCCAGCGTCCTGCGCCACTCGGCCTCCCTCATCCATCCCAAGGAGCGCGGCAAAGGATTGTGCCGCAGGCAGGCGGGTGAAACCGTCACGAAAACGCTGTACGCGTCCACCTTCCTGATCGACCGCCACTACCAGCCGATGATGAGATGCGGCGCGGATCTGACGCACCAGTTCACGTAACTGCGCGGGATCGTGATAATTACGGGTAAACAGGATCAGTCCGCCGACCAGCGGATGCGCCAGAATTTCACGCTCTTCCGCATCCAGTTCATACCCTTGTACATCCAACATCACCGGACCCACACTTACCTCACTTTTCATTTGTTCTTAGCTGATGCCATGCGCAATCAGCCAGGGTAATAAATTGACCATCGCCGGTCTGTTTCCAGCGGCATTCATACCAGCCAGCCATCAGCATCAGCACCCAGGGGCGCCAGCGCAACACCTGTTGTCTGAGTTCGTCCGCGTCCATGCCCGTCTGTCTGGCGTATTCTGCCGTTAACTCATCGCGCTGCGCCTGATTGTCCACCCAGACGCTGGCCAGCTCCAGGGCAACATCACCGTCTCCGGCATACTCCCAGTCGATCAGGCGCAGACCCGCATCGCCGCGCACCAGATTGCCAGCATGGACATCCATATGCAAAGGCGCCAGCCGCAATGTTCCCGGCTCTCCCTGTCGGCGCATTTTTTGCAGATGTCTCAGCCAGAATGGCGTTCGCCGCGCAGGCTCGCACTTAAGCCAGTATTGTTCGAGCAACGGCAAGAGTGAAATACGCCAGCCAAACAGGGGTTGACGATGCAGGCCATGTAACAGGGCGGCAAGCTCGCGGGCGGCAGGTAAATGCTCTTGCACGTCCCCGGCAATAAACGCCACCGTCATCCACTCCCCCAGCCAGTTACCCGGCTTTGGGGCGAGTGTATCCGGCAGTTTTTTTAATGCCCGATACTGACGGCGAAAAGGAGATGAGGTGCTCTGGTGTCGCTGGCGCAGCACCAGACGATGAACGCCATCGCTGATAAGACAGCTCCCGCCGCTCAGGCCCGTTAGCAGGCCAGTGACGGGAGCATACCCGGGGAAATAGCGTGACAGCACATCGTCACGCGTCAGTTTATTGCTGTTGAACGGCACCTTTACCTGACCAGATAATTTCGCCAGTTTGTACCAGCATCAGTTGCATTTGCAGACCCGGGGCAGTAGCGCTGCCGGTGGCGCTGGAGTAAAGCACATACTGAGCGCCGACATTGCGGGCGATCCCAATGGCCTTACTGCGGGTGCCTAAGCTGTCCTGCGGCGACAGGCCAAGCTGCTGCTTCGCCACGCTCAGTTGCTGAGGGGTGACGAGGGTAAACTTACCGTTATTGGCCAGCGCGTTACGCAAGGCTTCGGTCGCCTCGCCGGTGTTCAGAGAACCATTGGTGCGGTTGTTCACGCTGTCTACCAGCAATACGCTTCCGGCAGTTGCGCCGCTGGACTGCAACATTTTCCCCACCATCGGCGCCGTCGCGCTGCTCCAGTCATAATGACGTTCACGTGGTGCGGGCTGCGCCGTCTCGTCCTGGTGCTCAATCGGTCCTGGCTGTTGCGGGAACGTAGGCACCGTCGGGACAGGCTGAGATGGCTGCGGCGGGGTTTCTGGCACCGGCTGTTGCGGCGGTGGGTTAGCCTGATCAACGGGGGCAGGCTCTTGTTCACCGCGCATAATACAACCGGAAAGGATAAGCGCTACCGTTGTAAGCAACGCGTAACGTCCTAATGTCTTAATCAATTTTCACCCCTTATAAGTAGAGATAAAGTCTGACCTTATGAGCACCAAGATAATTGGCGCTGCCGTAAAGCGTGACTGAAGAATGTGCCGGGATGGTAATACGCCGCGGTTCTTCAAGCGGATGCATTTCCAGACCGCGAGCGTCATACCAGTAAAAGCGATAGTTTATTGTGACGGGCACACTGCGTTCGTTAAAGAGACGGGATGCGGCTGAAGGCTGGATCTCCTGAGTGTTAAGAGTGGGCTCTTCCGCGGTGATACCTGCCGCCAGCACCGTTGCCTCCATCACCAGCATTTGCTCATTGGCCACCGGAATGGCAGGTCGCGAAGAACAACCAGCCATCGCCATTGCCGCCAGCAAAAGCACCACGCGTCTGCTCAACATATTACTGGCCTTTATGTGCCAGCATCGGGCCAAGAGGACGCCCACCCACCAGATGCATATGGATATGCCAGACTTCCTGACCACCATGACGATTACAGTTCATGATCAACCGATAGCCATCTTCGGCAATGCCTTCGTCACGGGCGATTTTCGCGGCAACGGTCAGCATGCGTCCCAGCGCCTGTTCATGCGCTTCAGTGACATCATTGACGGTCGGGATCAGGACATTAGGCACAATCAGAACATGCGTCGGAGCCTGTGGGGAGATATCACGAAAGGCGGTAACCAACTCATCCTGATAAACGATATCCGAAGGGATTTCGCGGCGGATAATCTTACTGAAAATAGTTTCTTCGGCCATGACAGTTTCCTTTTATACATGCAGGCAGTGCATTTTAATTATTTATGCACTCAGCACCAGGGTGCGCAGTCTTAGAGTATGAGCGAGATTCTCCGGCTCTTTCAACTATAACGCTCTTTTTCTTCATTATTTCTCCCCGGTTGACGGCGGAGTATGCAATACGTTAGCTGCCCTTTAGTAAAACAGTATTTCAGTCATCAATATTACATCTGTTTACATCCGGATTTCGAATGCGTATATTTCGCATTTGCATTTTCATGCGCGCTAACTACTTAAAAGAAAAATTCGCCCGGCAGTGACAACGTATCAATGTCAGGACACTTCCGCTAACACACCACTAAGGGTTACTAATGTCTTTCACCACTCGACCAGAGATGAGCAGCGTAAGTTTGCTTGCCCGCCTTCTCTGCTGGCAATGTCCATTGCTTTTGCACTCGCGCCTGCGGCAGGTTTTGCTGCTACCACCAGCACTGACGATACCGTTATTGTCGAGGCCTCTTCGGCGCAGGCCGATACCAGCCTGGATCAGGATTACAACGCCAAAACAACCTCTTCGGGCACGAAGATGACGCTGGTTCAGCGTGACATTCCGCAATCCGTCAGCATTACCACCCAGCAGCGTATGAAAGACCAGAAACTGGAAACGCTGGGCGATGTCCTCAAAAACACCACCGGAGTTTTCGAAAGCGCGGCTGACTCTGACCGTAGCAACTACTATTCCCGCGGTTTTATGATCGATAACTACATGGTTGATGGTATTCCAACCATCTTTGAGGCTCGCTGGAACCTTGGGGACGCGCTCTCTGATACGGCAATGTATGAACGTATCGAAGTGGTTCGTGGTGCGACCGGGCTGATGACCGGCGCCGGTAACCCATCCGCATCCGTCAATATGGTGCGTAAGCATGCGGACAGCCGTGAATTTAAATCTAACGTTTCAGCTGAATACGGTAGCTGGAACAAGCAGCGTTATGTGGCGGACGTTTCCAGCCCGCTGACAGAAAATGGCAATATTCGCGGTCGCGTTGTGGCCGGTTATCAGCATAACGACAGCTGGCTTGATCGTTACAGCCAGGAAAAACGCTTCTTCTATGGCGTGCTGGATGTTGATTTGACGGAAGCAACCACCTTCTCGGTCGGTTATGACTATCAGGAAACTAACGTCGACAGCCAGACCTGGGGTGGTTTACCACGCTGGTATACTGATGGCTCGAAAACCAATCCGGATCGTAGCGACAGCACTGCCCCGGACTGGGCATACAATGATAAAGTCTCCAAGCGTACCTTCGCGACACTGAAACAAAAGCTCGGCGACGACTGGCTTCTGACGGTTAACGGCACTCACACTGAGATGCTGCTCGACAGTAGAGCCCTGTACCTCGACGGGACCATCGATAAAACCACCGGCCTGATGGTAAGCCCGTACGGCGCATCCTGGCCCTATGTTGGCGGTACTGGCTACAACACCGGCGTGCGTAAAGTTGACTCACTGGATACCTTCGCCAATGGCTCCTACGAGCTTTTCGGCCGCCAGCATGAGTTGATGGTGGGCGGCAACTTAACCAAACAGAACAACCGCTATTACAGTTCCTGGGAAAATATCCTCGATACGTCTCTGGGCCAGTACAGCGATTACAACGGCAACTTCCCGGAAACGAACTGGAACCCACTCAGCCTTGCGCAGGATGACACTATTCGTCAGCAATCGGCTTATATGGCAACCCGTATCTCCATTGCCGATCCTCTGCACCTGATCGTTGGCGCGCGTTATACCAATTACAAACTCGATACGCTGACCCAGCATATGGAGAAAAACAACATCACGCCTTATGCCGGTCTGGTGTATGACATTGATGATATCTGGTCAACCTATGCCAGCTATACCTCCATCTTTAACCCGCAGGCCTACCGTGACGAAAGCGGCCACTATCTCAAACCTGTCACAGGTAAAAACTACGAGCTGGGTGTTAAATCCGACTGGATGAACAGCCGCCTGACCACCTCCGTGGCGGTCTTCCGCATTGAGCAGGATAATCTGGGTCAGGCTACCGGCGGCGTCGTTCAGGGCTCCAGCGGCGAAAGCGCCTATGAAGCGGTCGATGGCGCGGTAAGCAAAGGGATTGAGTTCGAAGTTAACGGTGCGCTTACCGATAACTGGCAGATGACCTTTGGCGCCACCCGCTATATGGCTGAAGACAATAAGGGCGATGCGGTTAACCCGAACCTGCCGCGCACGTCTGTAAAACTGTTCACCAGCTATCGTCTGCCGATGTGGCAGGATCTGACCGTGGGCGGTGGTGTGAACTGGCAGAACACGACCTGGGCTAACGTCAGCACGGCGAACGGCACCCTGCGCTCAGAACAAGGCAGCTATGCGCTGGTTGATCTCTTTGCCCGTTATCAGGTCACTAAAGCGCTGTCGGTACAGGCTAACGTCGCCAACCTGTTTGACAAAACTTACGACACCAACGTTGACAGCCGTACTTACGTATTTGGCGAGCCGCGTAACTTCTCCGTAAGCGCTAACTACAGCTTCTGATAGCTGCAAACTACGTTTAACATCAAGCCCGCCGGTGGATTACCCCGGCGGGCTTTTTTATATTCAATCACCCTCTCTTCCCTGGTGACATGATGTTTCATCGTTTGATACGGCCGCTTATCGATAGGACTCAATTGGGACGTGACGCCTTAACAGGCTCAGTTTACTGGCCTGATTATTCATCCCATGAACGCTGGACAGGCGGTGCGTGTATCAAACCAGGACACGTCACTGGATGCTTGATAAACATCACCGTCCGGTGTGGAACGACGCCGTATCAAACCCTAAAAAAAGATGCTGTCGGCAAACCTGAATTAAAGGTAATAAAAAAGGCAGCCTTGCGGCTGCCTCAGTCTCCCCAGACTTTATGGCTTAGTGGTTACGGATGTAGTCATCCATTTCGGTTTTCAGGTTATCGGATTTGGTACCGAAAATTGCCTGAACACCTGAGCCCGCCACAACCACACCTGCCGCACCCAATTTTTTCAGGCCTGGCTGGTCTACCTTCGCCACATCGGCAACGCTAACGCGCAGACGAGTGATGCAGGCATCGAGGTTAGTGATGTTCTCTTTACCACCGAACGCAGCAACCAGAGCAGGCGCCATTTCGCTGCTCGCAGCCGCTTTGGAATCTTCTGACGCATCTTCACGACCCGGCGTTTTCAGATCCAGCGCTTTAATCAGCACGCGGAATACGATGTAGTAAACCGCCGCATAGCACAGACCCACAATCGGGAACAGCCACAGCTTGCTGCCGTTACCGCTCAGTACGATAAAGTCAATCAGGCCATGAGAGAAGGATGTACCGTCACGCATACCCAGCAGGATAGCGATCGGGAAAGCAAGACCAGCCAGAATCGCATGGATGACGTACAGGATCGGCGCCACGAACATGAAGGAGAATTCGATTGGCTCAGTGATACCGGTCAGGAACGAAGTCAGCGCAGCGGAGATCATGATCCCGCCCACTTTAGCGCGGTTCTCTGGTTTCGCAGAGTGCCAGATTGCAATCGCTGCAGCCGGCAGGCCGTACATTTTAAACAGGAAGCCACCTGACAGTTTGCCCGCAGTCGGGTCACCTGCCATATAACGTGGAATATCGCCGTGGAAGACCTGACCTGCCGCATTGGTGAACTCACCGATCTGCATCTGGAAAGGAACGTTCCAGATATGGTGCAGACCGAACGGCACCAGGCTACGTTCAACAAAACCGTAGATGCCGAAAGCAACAACCGGGTTCTGGTAAGCAGCCCATTGAGAGAAGGTCTGGATAGCTGAACCAATTGGAGGCCAGATAAAGGACAGAACCACGCCGAAGATGATGGCTGTCATACCTGAAATGATCGGTACGAAGCGTTTACCGGCGAAGAAGCCCAGATACTCAGGCAGCTTAATGCGGTAGAAGCGGTTAAACATGTAGGCCGCGATAGAACCCGCAATAATGCCGCCGAGAACACCGGTATCAGCCAGGTGTTTCGCCGCGATCTCTTCAGCAGGTAACTGCAGCACCAGCGGGGCAACCACCGCCATGGTTTTCACCATGATGCCGTAGGCGACAACGGCAGCAAGGCCGGAAACGCCGTCGTTATTGGTGAAGCCGAGCGCAACACCGATAGCGAAAATCAGTGGCATATTCGCAAAAACGGAACCGCCTGCTTCTGCCATCACATGGGAAACAACTTCTGGCAGCCAGCTGAAGTTTGCAGACCCGACGCCCAGCAGGATACCTGCGATCGGGAGTACGGATACTGGCAGCATCAGCGATTTACCGACCTTTTGCAGGTTAGCAAATGCATTCTTAAACATAATTGAGAGTGCTCCTGAGTATTTGTGCTTTTTTTACGCTTTTTGCGCGTTGGCACGGGGGGAGAACCGTGCTGTGGACAGGACATCTAAGTGCCCTTTATTTATTACACAGAGTAAAATAAATAAGATTTTGTTTGTTTGACGGCTATCACGTTTCAGCTAGCGCCAGTCTTAAAACTTTCACATATTTACAAAACCCATTACCAGATGTGTCAAAAAGAGCATTCACCGCCCTTTTTGTGGCGGTGAACTTTACTCTCATTGCCTATTAATTACGAGGACTAAAATAAGCTGAAAATTCAGGCAGATTGCAGGCGGGCGGGGTCGATATGGAACAAAGCGGCAAAGTTTTCTGTGGTCTGTTGCGCCAGTTGTTCAACCGAAACGCCCTTCAAAACTGCCATATATTCAGCAACATCCCTGACATAAGCAGGTTGATTTTCTTTACCACGATGTGGAACAGGCGCCAGATAAGGCGAATCTGTCTCCACAAGCAAACGATCCAGCGGCACGTAGCGCGCAGCATCGCGCAATTGCTCAGCATTGCGAAACGTGACAATGCCCGAGAATGAAATATAAAAACCGAGATCCAGCAGTGCGCCAGCCGTTTCTCTGTCTTCCGTAAAACAGTGTAGTACGCCACCGCAATCAGAAACCTTTTCTTCGCGCAAAATAGCCAGTGTATCGGCACGCGCATCGCGGGTATGGACAATAACCGGCTTGTTTAACTCGCGACCAATGCGAATATGATCGCGAAAAGACGCCTGCTGACGTACTTTGGTTTCCGGGGTATAAAAGTAATCCAGACCCGTTTCCCCCATCGCCACCACACCCGGCTCGGCTGCCATGCGACGTAGATCTTCCACGTTATATATTTCATCCTGATTAAGGGGATGAACACCGCAGGAGAAAACCACATCCTGACGCTCGCCCACCAGCTCGCGCATGGTGCGATAACCCGGAAGCGTTGTGGCTACAGCAAGAAAAAATTTCACGTCGCGGGTCGCCGCTTTGCTCAGGGCGTCATTCACGTCTTTGTGCAACGCCTGATAGTCCAGGCCATCAAGATGGCAGTGTGAATCGACTAAAAACATAATCTCTCTTTCTTAAAGGTGCGACGACGGGATCGCAGCACCAGGTTGCAGGTAATGCTCAATACGTAGCAAAAGATCGGACAGTAATAATTCGCGATTAACGCCAACCACCGTCAGTAGCTGTTCACGGCATTCTATAATGGCGCGCAGGAAAGCATCCAGACGCGCCGCTGACAGCTGGTGCGCCAACTGCTGCACAAGATTGATGGCATCCATATTGGCCAGTAGCGTGGCCCGCTGCTGAATTTTCAGCGCATCCAGAATAAGCGCTCCCAGCCAGTGCAGCCGCTCGCCAACCTGTTCATGGTTTAACAGGCTGAGCAGCGAGAGCCAGTCTCCGCTGTTGAGTGCCTGCTCAACCGACTGACAGAGCGCCTGACGCGGCGCCTGATGTTCCGGCTGCAGCAACACTGCCGCAGCGCCAGGCGCGCCGCCGCAGAGTCGTAGCGCACTAAGAATGGCCTCAGTCGGGGCGGAAGTTTCACGCCCGAGCCAGGCGCTGGCATAATTCTCAGCAGGCGGCGAGAGATGATGAAGGCGACAACGGCTGCGCAGAGTTGCCAGCAAACGGGCCGGCTCACGGCAGGCGAGGAAAAACCAGGTATCCTCAGGCGGCTCTTCCAGCGTTTTCAGCAGCGCATTGGCAGCCGCATCCGTCAGTAACGCGGCATCAGGGATCCAGACCACTTTGGCGCCGCCAAGCCGGGAGCGCTCATAGAGTTTCTCACTGACTTCACGTACCGCATCGATACCCAGCGTCGTTTTGCCTTTCTCCGGCGAAAGCAGGTAATAATCCGGGTGGGTTCCTGCCTGCATCAGCTGGCAACCTTTACAGTGTCCGCAGCTTTTTTGATTTTCCGGTTCCCGGCAAAGCAGGTAACGACAAAGCGCATAAATAAGCGCATCGTCACCCATACCCGGTAATGCATGAACCAGTAACGCATGGTGCCCACGTCCACCCTGATAACTGGCGATCAGTTGTTCATAGTGGGGGCGCAACCACGGATACCATTTCATGCGCCCTGCTCCTGCATCCACGCGGTAACGGTTCGGCGAATCGAGGCAATAACCTCATCCAGCGGCTGCGTGGCGTCAATGGTACGAATTCGCTCATCCTGTGCCGCCAGCTGCAGATAACGTGCGCGGGTACGGTTGAAGAAATCGAACGACTCCTGCTCAATCCTGTCCAGTTCGCCACGGGCACGGGCACGCTTCAGGCCGATTTCAGGCGTGACATCAAGATACAACGTCAGGTCCGGGCGAAAGTCACCCAGCACCGCATCACGCAGGGTGGCAAGCAGGCCCTGATCGATACCCCGGCCGCCGCCCTGATAGGCCTGAGTGGAAAGATCATGACGATCGCCAATCACCCAGCATCCCCTGGCCAGCGCCGGTTTGATCACCGTCTCAACCAGTTGTACACGGGCGGCATAAAACATCAGGACTTCCGCTTTATCGGTAATAATTTCATCGCCAACGGAGCGGATGTCCAGCACCAGGCTGCGGAGTTTCTCCGCCAGCAACGTCCCGCCCGGCTCACGGGTAAAGGCAATATCCTGCACGCCGAGTTCACGTAATGTTTCCACAACCACATCCCGGGCGGTGGTTTTGCCTGCGCCTTCCAGACCTTCGATGACAATGTAATTACTGCCCATTTTTTTCCTTAAGTACTTTCAGGTAATCCTGCACTGATTTGTTATGGCCGCTGAGATTGGTATTGAAGGTATGCCCTCCCTTACCATCCGCAACAAAATAGAGATAAGGCGTTTTCGCCGGATGGGCGGCCGCCTTCAGGGAGGCTTCGCCAGGCGTGGCTATCGGGCCTGGCGGCAGTCCACTAATGACGTAGGTGTTGTAATCCGTTGGCCTTTCCAGGTCACCGCGCGTGAGATTGCCATTATAACGCGCACCCATACCGTAGATCACCGTCGGATCGGTCTGCAGGCGCATCCCAATGCTCAGGCGATTGATAAACACCGAGGCGACCTGGTCACGCTCGCTGGCGACTGCGGTCTCTTTTTCGATGATCGAGGCCATGGTCACCATCGCATTTTTATCTTTGTAAGGCAGCCCCTCTGCCCGCCCTTCCCAGGCCTGGTCGACAGCACGCGTCATTTTCGCATGTGCCCGTTTGAGCAAGGCAACATCCGTGGTATTGGCGGTATACATCCAGGTGTCAGGCCAGATGCTTCCTTCAACCCGCAGCGCATCATCAATATTCAGCGCGGCGGCGACGGTCGCATAGTCATCATCTTTTAAGCTGTGCTTGATCCACGGTGCGTCGCGCAGCTGTTGCAGGTAATCGCTCAGGCGCATGCCTTCCACAAAGCGCAGTGAAAATTGTGCTTCCTTGCCGCTTTCAAGAAGTTGCAGCATCTCGCGCACCGTCATCTCCGGCGTCAGGCGATAGGTTCCCGCTTTGAAGTGGGAAAGATCGGGCTCAACGCGTAATAACCACTGGAACACTCGCGGGCGGTTGATCACTTTTTCGTTGTACAACTGTACGCCCAGAGCAGTACGCCCGGTGCCCGCCTGCAGGGTGAAAATCGTCTCTTCTTTGATAAGGATCTTGCTGTCCGCTAACTGGCGCACTTTCCACAGGCCAGCGCCTGCGGCAATAGCCAGTATCAGCAGCAGAAGAAATACAACACGCAGCATTTTTTTCATGACAATTCAGGGTACTCGCAAAGGGGGGCTAAAAAGTGGTACATCTCCCTGGAAGCCCAAGCTTTGTCATCCCACTGACGAACGGAAATTACCGGCATTAACGCATTACAAATGATAACTTCATCGGCGCAACTCAGGGCATCTGGTCGCGCATTGACTTCGACAACGCGCAGGTCAGAAGATGCCAGTTGTTGCAAACAAAACTGCCGCATAATACCGTTTACACCCGCCTGGTCGACGCGGGGGGTAAAAACATCGCGGCCTTTGCGCCAGAAAATATTCGCGACACAGCATTCCGTAACCCACCCTTCACTGTCAAGAACCAGCGCCTCATCACTCCCCGTTTGCTCAAGATAACGACGGACCAGCACCTGCTCCAGGCGGTTCAGATGCTTAATTCCCGCAAGCATCGGATTACGGCCCAGCCGCACCGGGCTGAGTGAAAGCGATACGCCCTCTTCATGCCAGCGCTGGTAGTGGGCAGGATATGGCGAAGTGCTGAGGATCCGGCTCGGATTCAGACAACCTGCCGCGCTATACCCCCGGCCGCCCGCGCCACGGCTGATAATCACTTTTAACACGCCTGAGATCTGTCTGGCAGCAAGCTGACGCATCTCAGCTTCAAGCTCAGACCAGTCAGCAAATGGGATCAACAGTACCTCACAGGCTTTTTTCAACCGTGCGAGATGCTCAGGCAGAAAATGAATGCCGCCACCGTCGATCCGCGCGGTAGTGAAACAGCCATCACCAAACTGTAATGCCCGGTCACCTGCCGTGAGGACATTCTGTTCAAGACCATTAATCAGAAACATCGTGGCTCCTTGTTGTCAGGATCGGTAGTTTCGCAGGACAAAATAGAGAGGACAAGGGGAGAAAACCGAATAAAAAAGGCCCGACATGCGGGCCTGTTTTGCGTTTATGCAGGAGGAATGGGATCTCAGACCTTTTTAAAGATCAGAGAGCCGTTGGTTCCACCGAAGCCGAAGGAGTTACACAGAACATACTCCATTCCGCTGACCTGACGGGCTTCATGAGGCACAAAGTCCAGATCACAACCTTCATCCGGATTATCCAGGTTGATGGTTGGCGGAATCGCCTGATCGCGCAGTGCCAGAATAGAGAAAATTGACTCTACTGCACCCGCAGCGCCCAGTAAGTGACCGGTCATGGACTTGGTGGAACTTACCAGCACACGGCTGGCCGCATCACCAAAGACGGATTTCACCGCCTGCGTTTCCGCTTTATCACCCGCTGGCGTGGAGGTGCCATGCGCATTGATATAACCAATCTGGCCCGGCTGGATGCCGGCATCACGCAGCGCGTTCACCATTGCTGCGGCAGCGCCTGCGCCATTTTCCGGCGGCGATGTCATGTGGTATGCATCGCTGCTCATGCCGAAACCGATGATTTCTGCATAAATTTTAGCGCCACGTTTTTTCGCGTGTTCATACTCTTCCAGCATGATAATCCCTGCGCCATCGCCGAGAACAAAACCATCACGGTCTTTGTCCCATGGGCGGCTCGCTGCCAGTGGATTATCATTGCGGGTTGAAAGCGCACGCGCTGCGCCAAAGCCACCAACACCTAACGGTGTACTGGCTTTTTCAGCACCACCTGCCAGCATCGCATCTGCATCGCCATACGCGATAATACGCGCTGCATGGCCAATGTTATGCACGCCTGAGGTACAAGCGGTTGCAATCGAAATACTTGGCCCCTGAAGGCCAAACATGATGGTCAGGTGACCGGCCACCATATTAACAATCGTCGACGGTACGAAGAAGGGGCTGATTTTACGCGGGCCGCCATTCACCAGAGAACTATGGTTTTCTTCGATTAAACCCAAACCACCGATACCAGAACCAATAGCGGCACCGATACGGGTTGCGTTTTCTTCCGTCACTTCAAGGCCAGAATCAAGCATGGCCTGCCAGCCTGCAACAATTCCATATTGAATGAAGTCATCCATCTTGCGCTGTTCTTTGCGCGAGATGATCTCATCACAGTTAAAATCCTTTACTAAGCCAGCAAATTTCGTTGCATAGGCGCTAGTATCGAAATGGTCGATCAGGCTGATGCCACTCTGACCGGCAAGGAGAGAGGTCCATGTAGACTCTACGGTATTGCCGACAGGAGACAACATGCCCAGTCCGGTCACAACTACACGACGCTTAGACACGTTTGTCCTCCAGGGAGGGAAAAAATTGGATTCGTGGGAAACAAGATAAAACTCAGGCGGTCGAATGACCGCCTGGAGATGTTCACTTACGCCTGGTGACCGTTGATGTAATCAATGGCAGCCTGAACGGTGGTGATTTTCTCAGCTTCTTCGTCCGGAATCTCAGTATCAAACTCTTCTTCCAGAGCCATTACCAGCTCAACGGTGTCAAGAGAATCAGCGCCCAGGTCTTCAACGAAGGAAGCATTGTTGGTAACTTCTTCCTGCTTAACGCC
Organism: Phytobacter sp. V91; assembly: GCF_965644225.1. Lineage (NCBI taxonomy): Bacteria > Pseudomonadati > Pseudomonadota > Gammaproteobacteria > Enterobacterales > Enterobacteriaceae > Phytobacter > Phytobacter sp. V91. The sequence goes on from NZ_CBFFRJ010000021.1 coordinate 18,381, forward strand.
CAGCTGTTCGCCGATAATTTTCTTAACGCGTTCTTCGATAGTGCTCATACTCTTAAATTTCCTATCAAAACTCGCTTTCGCGATGGTTTTCGTAGTGTATAAAATGTTGAAAAATTTGCAACTAAATCCCGGCAGTTCGTACCACGATTTTACGCTATTTTGAGGCCTTTCACCCTAATAACGCAAATAATTTTAATCGTGGTTAAACCATATACATTCCGCCGTTAACGTGCAGGGTCTCACCAGTGATGTAACCTGCCTCGTCAGAGGCTAAAAATGCAACCGCACTGGCGATTTCCTGCGCACCGCCAAGGCGACCAGCCGGGACCTGCGCCAAAATACCCGCACGCTGATCTTCAGAGAGCGCACGCGTCATGTCCGTTTCAATAAAGCCCGGAGCAACAACGTTCACAGTAATACCACGCGACGCGATTTCTCGTGCCAGTGATTTACTGAAACCAATCAGACCCGCTTTCGCCGCAGCGTAGTTGGCCTGACCAGCATTTCCCATGGTACCAACCACAGAACCGATAGTGATGATACGCCCATGACGCTTTTTCATCATAGCGCGCATCACCGCTTTTGACAGACGGAAAACAGATGACAAGTTGGTTTCGATAATATCGTTCCACTCATCGTCTTTCATACGCATCAGCAGATTGTCGCGTGTGATACCGGCGTTATTGACCAGGATATCCACTTCGCCAAACTCAGCGCGAATGTTTTCCAGAACAGATTCAATGGACGCCGGATCGGTCACGTTCAACAGCAGACCTTTACCGTTCGCCCCCAGATATTCACTGATAGCCTGCGCACCGCTTTCGCTGGTCGCAGTACCAATGACTTTTGCGCCACGAGCGACAAGGGTTTCCGCAATTGCGCGACCAATGCCACGGCTCGCGCCGGTTACCAGTGCGATTTTTCCTTCAAAACTCATGGTGTTCCTCTTTTATTGCGCAAGTGCCTCTGACACTGCTGCAGGCTCATTGAGCGCTGACGCCGTCAGGGTATCAACAATACGTTTCGTCAGACCGGTCAGTACTTTACCTGGTCCCACTTCATACAGGTGTTCAACGCCCTGCGAGGCGATAAACTCAACGCTTTTAGTCCATTGCACCGGACTGAACAGCTGGCGCACCAGCGCGTCACGGATAGCCTCTGGCGAGGTTTCGCACTGCACGTCCACATTATTTACTACCGGAACCTGTGGCGCGCTGAACACGATTTTCTCAAGTTCCGCAGCCAGTTTCTCAGCGGCTGGTTTCATTAATGCGCAATGCGAAGGTACGCTCACTGGCAGCGGCAATGCACGTTTTGCCCCTGCGGCTTTGCAGGCAGCGCCCGCACGCTCCACCGCCTCTTTATGACCGGCGATAACAACCTGGCCCGGTGAGTTATAGTTCACCGGAGAGACAACCTGCCCCTCGGCAGATTCTTCACAGGCTTTAGCGATGGAAGCATCATCAAGACCGATGATTGCCGACATTGCGCCAGTGCCTTGCGGAACGGCTTCCTGCATAAACTTGCCACGCAATTCAACCAGACGCACCGCATCAGCAAAGGGAATCACACCCGCACACACTAATGCTGAGTATTCACCCAGGCTGTGACCTGCCATCAGCGCAGGCGCTTTTCCGCCCTGCTGCTGCCAAACGCGATACAACGCCACCGAAGCGGTCAGCAATGCAGGCTGCGTCTGCCAGGTTTTGTTGAGTTCTTCCGCTGGCCCTTGTTGCACCAGCGCCCACAGGTCATAGCCCAGAGCCGCTGAAGCTTCATTAAAAGTCTCTTCCACCACCGGGTGGCTGGCTGCCATCTCAGAGAGCATACCGACAGCCTGGGAGCCTTGTCCCGGAAACACAAAAGCAAATTGCGTCATGTTGTTATCCTTATACTAGAAACGAACCAGCGCCGAACCCCAGGTAAACCCGCCGCCGAAGGCCTCAAGCAGGATCAACTGACCCCGCTGAATACGGCCATCACGGACGGCTTCATCCAGCGCGCAAGGTACGGATGCGGCAGAGGTGTTGCCATGACGATCGAGCGTCACCACCACGTTGTCCATCGACATACCCAGCTTTTTCGCCGTCGCGCTGATGATTCGCAGGTTAGCCTGATGAGGTACCAGCCAGTCCAGTTCGCTGCGTTGCAGGTTATTTGCTTCCAGGGTTTCATCGACGATGCGAGAAAGCTCAGTCACCGCCACTTTAAAGACTTCATTCCCTGCCATAGTCAGGAAAATAGCGTTGTCCGGGTTAACGCGATCGGCGTTCGGCAGCGTTAATAACTCGCCGTAACTGCCATCGGCATGCAGGTGAGTAGAGATGATCCCCTGCTCTTCAGATGCCCCGAGGACAACGGCTCCGGCACCATCGCCAAAAATGATGATCGTGCCGCGATCTTCCGGATTACAGGTTCGAGCCAGCACATCAGAACCGATGACCAGCGCACGTTTAACGGCGCCTGACTTCACGTACTGATCGGCAATGCTCAACGCATAGGTGAAACCGGCACAGGCTGCGGCAACATCGAATGCCGGACAACCTTTAATGCCCAACATGTTCTGCACCTGGCATGCCGCACTTGGGAAGGCATGCGTCGCCGATGTCGTGGCGACAATAATCAGACCAATTTCATCAGCGCTAACGCCGGCCATCTCCAGCGCACGCTTCGCCGCTTCAAACCCCATGGTTGAAACAGTTTCATTCGGCGCGGCAATGCGGCGTTCACGGATACCTGTGCGGGTGACAATCCACTCGTCAGACGTATCCACCATTTTTTCCAGTTCGGCATTAGTTCGCACGTGCTCAGGCAGATAGCTGCCGGTACCCATAATCTTCGTATACATGTACGCTCAGTCTTTTTCCGGTAACACAGATTCCAGGCGAGCGGCAATTCGCTGGGGAACTTGCCGCTGCACCGCCTGCACTGCCTGCTCAATGGCGACGCTAAAAGCTCGCTGATTGGCTGCACCATGACTCTTAATCACCGTGCCGCGCAATCCTAACAGACAGGCGCCATTATACTGGTCGGGGTTGAGGTGACTGAATCGCCTTGTCAGGCTTTTTTGTAACCAACGCTTTAATAAAATCAGCCACCACGCCCGTTTTTTACCTTCACCCTGCGATTTCAGCAGTGAAAGAAACATCCTGACAACACCTTCCATGGTTTTTAAGGTGACGTTTCCTGTAAACCCGTCACACACCAGTACATCCGTTTTACCGGTAAGTAATTCGTTCGCTTCCAGATAACCAATATAGTTAATCGTGGAGACCGTCTTCAGAATAGCCGCAGCATCGTGAATATTGTCATGACCTTTGGTCTCTTCTTCACCAATATTCAACAGCGCTACGCGGGGATTAACAATCCCAACCACTTCTTCGGCCATTACTGCGCCCATCACCGCAAATTGCGCCAGCATTTTGCCATCGCAATCCACGTTAGCCCCTAAATCCAGCACCACCGTCTTGCCTTTTTGTTGATGGGGCAGCACGGTGACCAGTGCGGGTCGCTCAATCCCGTCTATCGGCCTGAGCAGCAATTTAGCCAGCCCCATCAATGCGCCGGTATTGCCCGCGCTGACACAGGCTTCAGCCCGTCCTTCTTTTACCAGCTCCAGTGCCACTCGCATTGAGCTACCCCGACTGTTGCGGATAGCGTGCGAAGGGCGCGCATCACTGGCAATAACTGACTGTGCCGGTACAACCAGCAAGCGTGAGCGTTGCTCAAAATCAGCTTTTGCGAGCAATGGTGTGATGGTGTCGGGATCGCCGACTAAAAGAAGATTGAGGTGCGAATTAGAATCCAGTGCCTGCAATGCTGCAGGCACTGTCACGGAAGGCCCAAAATCGCCCCCCATGACATCTAACGCCAGGGTTAGACGAGTCAAGGTATCGGTAAATCCCCGCTTTCACGGGGAAATCCTCACTAAGTTTTTCACGCTTGCGCGTGATTACTTAGTGATTACCTTGCGGCCACGGTAGAAACCGTCGGCAGTGATGTGGTGACGCAGGTGTTTCTCACCAGAGGTTTTGTCTACAGACAGGCTGGTGACTGCGGTCAGAGCGTCATGAGAACGACGCATGCCACGTTTGGAACGGGTTGGTTTATTCTGTTGTACGGCCATGGACCTTACTCCTTAATTACGATTAACCCCGTTTGATGGGGGAAAACCTATTACTTACGCTTTAAGCTGGCTAATACGGCAAATGGGTTTGGTTTTTGCGCTTCATCAGGCAATTCACCAAAGACCATGTCCGCCTCGGACACTTCACAGTGTTCAGAATCATGCACCGGAACTACAGGCAGGGAGAGAATGATTTCATCCTCAACTAATGCCCGCAGATCGATTTCACCGAATTCGTCAACCTCAATCGGTTCATACGCTTCCGGCAGTGCTTCGGCCTGCTCGTCAGAACGGACAGGGCTGAAACAATATGTTGTGTGAACCTGATGGATAAACGGCTTGCCGCAACGCTGACATTCCAGAGACACCGTCACCTTCGCATCACCGGTAATGACCGCGAGGCGTTGGTTATCGATGGCAAACGAAATGGAGCATTCCACATCACTGTCCACACTGACTACAGACTCGCCGACACGACCAACTTGATCGGGCAGATAGACACCCTGGTAATCAAGGCGTTTTTGAGCCGTGCGAACCGGGTCGAGAGTCAGGGGTAATTTTACCTTTTGCATAGGGCGCGCATATTAACTTTGTAACGTCATAGAGTCAAAGAAAAAGGCAGCCTCAGGTTGCCTTTTGCCAATAATTCGCACACATTGCGGCCTACAGTTTAAAATGCCTGTCATGGTTAAGCCATATTTGGTGAAAAAAATATGTCAGATATTATTCTTGCATCAACCTCACCCTGGCGGCGCATGCTGCTGGAAAAGCTCGGTATCCCTTTTGAATGCGCAGCGCCGACAACGGATGAAACCCCGCAACCCGGTGAGACGCCTCGCCATCTGGTGTTGCGTCTGGCGCAGGAAAAAGCGCAATCTCTCGCCGAACGTTATCCTCATCATCTTATTATTGGATCCGATCAGGTCTGTGTTCTGGAAGGTGAAATAACCGGCAAACCGCACACCGAAGACAATGCCTGCAGGCAGTTACGCAAAGCCAGCGGCAATATTGTGACTTTCTATACCGGGCTGGCGCTGTTTAATTCAGCAACCGGGCATCTGCAAACAGAATGTGAACCCTTTGATGTCCATTTTCGCCACTTAAGCGACCAGGAAATCGAAGATTACGTGCGTAAGGAACGCCCACTGCAATGCGCCGGAAGTTTTAAGAGCGAAGGACTGGGTATCGCGCTCTTTGAACGCCTGGAAGGCCGCGATCCTAATACGCTGGTGGGCTTGCCATTAATTGCACTTTGCCAGATGCTGCGTCGGGAACAACGTAATCCTTTGCTTAGCTGACAAATAACGCCTGACTTTATAAGGAACACCGTGAAATCGCGTAGCCTGTCTCAACCGACGTCAACAGGCCTGTGGTCGCTAATCGCGCTGGCCAGTCTGATTTTAATGATAACGATGGGGATCAGGCAGACCGTGGGCCTGTTTATCCACCCGATCCTCCATTCCACCACCATGAGCATTGCCGAAGTCAGTATGGCGCTGGCGATCGGTCAGTTGATGTGGGGAGCGTTTCAGCCCCTGTTCGGCGCATGGGCGGATAAACGCGGCGCCTTCAACGTGCTGGTGCTGGGCGCGGTACTCATTGCCCTTGGCCAAATCGGCACCCTCTGGGCCTCATCGTTCCTGCCCCTGACTCTGGCTCAGGGGTTGTTGAGTCCTGCGGGCGCTGCCGCCGGGAGTTTCTCAGTGCTGATTGGTATCGTCGCCAGTCGTTTGCCGAGTGACAAAGGTTCGGTTGCCAGCGGAATGATTAACGCTGGCGGCTCGCTGGGGCAGTTTATCTTCGCCCCGTTGATCCAGTTGATTGTCAGCCTGCGCGGCGCGGCGTCGGGACTGCTGTTTCTCGCCTTTGCCGCGCTCTCCACCATTATTCCATCGTGGTTTTTATGCCGGAAGAATGCGCAACCCGCCGTCAAACCGGTATTGACGGCGGCGGCTGACGAGCCAGGACTGAAGCAGCAGATCCGGCTCGCGTTTCGCAATCCCAGCTATCTTCTGCTGCATGCGGGATTTCTCACCTGCGGCTTTCACGTGGCATTCCTCACCACCCATTTACCAAGTGAAGTAAATCTGTGCGGTCATGATGCGTCCGTTTCTGCGGTCAGTCTGTCGCTGATTGGCCTGTTTAATATTGCAGGCAGCATTATCGCCGGCATTCTTGGCAAACGTTACCCGATGAAATACATCCTCGCGTGGCTGTATGCTTCGCGCGCAGTGTTGATCATTGCTTTCTTGTTGTCGTCAAAATCTGAGCTGGCGTTTTACATTTTTGCCTGTGCAATCGGCCTGACCTGGCTTGCCACCGTGCCGCCCACGGCGGGTATTGTGGGCAAGCTCTTTGGCACTCGCTATCTGGCGACGCTGTTTGGCTTCACGCTGTTCTCACATCAGATAGGGGCATTTTTTGGCGCCTGGCTCGGAGGGGTTGCCATGCAGTATGAAGGGAGTCTTGACTGGGTATGGTACGCGGATATTGCGCTGGCCATTATCGCGGCGTTAATCAATTTGCCGATCAAAGAGAAAAACACGGCACAACCGCTCACCCCACGTACCACCTGAGAAAAAGGGTAGCCATCGCGGCTACCCTTTTCGTTTACTTCTGGCTACGAAGCACCTGGAGACAACGCTTTAGCCCGGCATCGAGCGGCGCTTCAATACGGATAATTTCGCCCGTATTCGGATGAGTAAACTTCAGCGCGGCGGCATGCAGGAACAGCCGGGACAGCCCGGTACCCGCCAGCTGCTTGTCAAACTCTCGGTCACCATAGCGGTCGTCAAAAGCGATGGGATGTCCGGCATGCTGCGTGTGCACACGGATCTGGTGAGTACGCCCGGTCACCGGACTACAGCGAACCAGGGTCGCAATCTCATAACGCTCCTCAACCTTAAAGCGGGTTTCGGAAGGTTTACCCTCACTGTTGACACGAACGATGCGTTCTCCGCTTTGCAGAATATTTTTCAGCAACGGCGCCTGCACCACCTTGACATGCGACTGCCACTGTCCGCGCACCAGCGCCAGATAGTCCTTCTGCATCCCCTTTTCACGCAGCTGTTCATGCAATGAACGCAGCGCGGAACGCTTTTTCGCCACCAGCAGTACGCCAGAAGTGTCGCGATCGAGACGGTGAACCAGTTCAAGGAAACGGGCTTCAGGACGTAAAGCGCGCAGGCCTTCGATAACCCCGAAGCTGAGGCCGCTACCACCGTGTACCGCAGTGCCGGAAGGTTTGTTCAGTACCAGAATATGTTCGTCTTCATAGAGAATAACGTCGTTCAGCGCAGCCACTTTCTGCAAATGTGGCGAAACGGCCTCTTCTTCTCTTTCGGCAACCCGCACCGGCGGAATACGCACCTCATCACCGGATTCCAGTTTGTATTCCGGCTTAACGCGTTTTTTGTTAACCCGCACTTCCCCTTTACGCAGGATGCGATAAATCATGCTTTTTGGCACACCTTTCAGCTGGGTGCGCAAAAAATTGTCAATACGTTGCCCCGCTTCATCATCGGTGATGGCAACATTTTTTACGGCTGGAGTCTCAGTTTTCATGGGAGGCGATTCTAATTATCGCCGATGATTAGCGCCACTCATTTTTCTATGCTTATATTTACTCATGATCCCGGACGACTTCGTTCTTCACAGATGATTTGGCGGTTATTAAATCAATCGCCTGCCAAAAGTGAAAAAACTGTGAGTAACCGGGTGATAAATGGTAAAAGTCAGCTTGCTATCACAAGGCTCGCAAGGAATAATGTTGCAGTTTTCCGCGTTGAATCTTGTGCATACAAGCAATTAGCGGAATGAACAGTTTTGCCTGTCCGACCATACACGCAGCAATGGCGTAAGACGTATTGGACTTTCAGGCACTTAGCGGGCTGCGGGTTGCAGTCCTTACCGGTAGATGGAATCTTCTCTGGAGAGTTTTTCCCAGGCTGTTCCCCTGATAATTGCGCTGTGTTTTCCACAGGAAATACAGGCAACCGACACACTGCGCCTCTTAAGCGAGCGACAACCGTGAGGTTGGCGACGTGAACAGTCACGAGGCCATCGGTTCTCCCCCGGAAAGGCGTTACTTTGCCCGCAGCTTAGTCGTCAATGTAAGAATAATGAGTAAGTTACGATGAAAAGAATGTTAATCAACGCAACTCAGCAAGAAGAGTTGCGTGTTGCCCTCGTGGATGGGCAGCGCCTGTACGATCTGGATATCGAAAGTCCTGGACACGAACAGAAAAAAGCCAACATCTACAAAGGTAAAATCACCCGCATTGAACCGAGTCTGGAAGCTGCATTCGTTGATTACGGTGCTGAACGTCACGGTTTCCTGCCTCTTAAAGAAATTGCCCGCGAATACTTTCCTGCCAATTACAATTCTCATGGTCGTCCGAACATCAAAGATGTGTTGCGCGAAGGCCAGGAAGTTATTGTTCAAATTGATAAAGAAGAACGCGGCAACAAAGGCGCTGCGCTGACGACGTTTATCAGTCTTGCGGGCAGCTACCTCGTATTGATGCCAAACAACCCACGTGCAGGCGGCATTTCTCGCCGTATCGAGGGTGACGATCGCACCGAGTTAAAAGAAGCGCTCGCCAGCCTGGAACTCCCGGACGGTATGGGCTTAATCGTTCGTACCGCCGGTGTTGGCAAATCCGCTGAATCACTGCAATGGGATCTTAGTTTCCGTCTGAAACACTGGGAAGCTATCCAGAAAGCAGCGGAAAACCGCCCTGCCCCGTTCCTGATCCACCAGGAAAGCAACGTTATCGTTCGCGCTTTCCGTGATTACCTGCGCCAGGACATCGGCGAAATTCTGATTGATAACCCGAAAATTCTTGAGCTGGCACGCCAGCACATAGCAGCCCTGGGTCGTCCGGATTTCAGCAGTAAAATTAAACTGTACACCGGTGAAATTCCGCTGTTCAGCCACTACCAGATTGAATCGCAGATTGAATCTGCGTTCCAGCGCGAAGTTCGCCTGCCGTCCGGCGGCTCTATCGTTATCGACTCCACTGAAGCGTTAACGGCTATCGATATCAACTCCGCACGCGCAACCCGTGGCGGCGATATCGAAGAAACGGCGTTTAACACCAACCTGGAAGCGGCCGATGAAATCGCTCGCCAGCTGCGTCTGCGTGACCTTGGCGGTCTGATCGTTATCGACTTTATCGATATGACCCCGGTTCGCCACCAGCGTGCGGTAGAAAATCGCCTGCGTGAAGCGGTTCGTCAGGACAGAGCGCGCATTCAGATCAGCCATATTTCTCGCTTCGGCCTGCTGGAGATGTCTCGCCAGCGCCTGAGCCCGTCACTGGGTGAATCAAGCCACCACGTCTGCCCGCGTTGTACGGGTACCGGTACCATCCGTGATAATGAATCCCTGTCACTCTCTATCCTGCGTCTTATTGAAGAAGAAGCGCTGAAAGAGAATACTCAGGAAGTTCATGCCATTGTTCCGGTGCCGATTGCCTCTTATCTGCTGAACGAAAAACGTTCTGCGGTCAGCGCTATCGAAACCCGTCAGAACGGCGTGCGTTGCGTGATCGTTCCTAACGATCAAATGGAAACCCCGCATTACTCTGTTCTGCGCGTGCGTAAAGGCGAAGAGACGCCAACCCTGAGCTATCTGCTGCCGAAACTGCATGAAGAAGAGATGGCGCTGCCATCTGAAGAAGAAGCCACTGAGCGTAAACGTCCTGAGCAACCTGCGCTTGCGGCCTTCGTGATGCCTGAAATACCGCCAGAGCCTCAGGCACCGACCGCGCCTGTTGCCAGAACGCAGCCTTCCGCTTCGTCACAAACCGTTGCCGCGCCTGCAGCTCCAGGTCTCTTCAGCCGTCTGTTCTCCGCGCTGAAAAACCTGTTTGCAGCCAGCGAACCAGCTGCGCCAGTTGAAGTGAAAGAAGAGAAGAAAGAAGAGAAACAAGAGCGTTCCCAGGATCGTCGCAAACCGCGCCAGAACAATCGTCGCGACCGTAACGACAGAAACGATCGTAATGACCGTAACGAGCGCCGCGACAATCGTGCCGACAGTAACGAACCGCGTGAAAATCGCGATGAGAACCGTCGTAATCGTCGTGAGAAGCCGCAGCAAAATAGTGAAGATCGTGAACTTCGCCAGAACGCCGCGCCGGAAGATAACGAAAAAGCGAAATCACGTGACGAGCAGCAGCCACGTCGCGATCGCAATCGTCGTCGCAACGAAGAAAAACGTCAGCCGCAGCAGGATGCCAAAGCCCTGGATCGTGAAGAGCCAGCAGAGCAGGAAGCCGCAGCGGAAGAACGTGTTCAGGTTATGCCGCGTCGTAAACAACGTCAGTTAGCGCAGAAAGTGCGTATCACTGACGGGGCTCAGGCCAGCGAAACCGTGGTTGAAGCCGCACCAGCGGCAGAAGCGCCAGTGCAGCATACTGAAGTTGCTAAACGTGACCTGCCAGCCGTCATCGACACTGCGGTTGAGCAGGACGATAACGCGGAATCCCGAGATAACGCTGGAATGCCGCGCCGTTCTCGTCGTTCACCGCGTCATCTGCGCGTCAGCGGTCAACGTCGTCGTCGCTACCGTGATGAGCGTTATCCGGCCCAGTCCGCAATGCCGCTGGCTACCGCCTGTGCATCGCCGGAAATGGCATCGGGTAAAGTATGGGTACAGTATCCAGTTGCCCGTGCGCAAAACGACGTGCAGGAAGCGCAAGTGCAAGTGGCAGAACAGCAGTATGACGTTCAGCCTGTTGTGGCCGTCGCTGAAGTCGCACCGGTTCACGCGCAGGCCGTACAGCAGCCTGTTACTGTTGTGGAAGAGCAGCAACCGGTGGTTGTTGAACCGCAAACCGCAGTGGCAGAGCCACAGCCGGTAGAGGTGCAGACCACCCAGCCTGAAGTGATTGAAGCACCTGTTGCGGAACAACCGGCGTTGACTGCTGCCGGGGAAGAACCCGCTGTTGACGAAGTGGCGGCAGAAGAGGTCGCTCCTGTCGCTGAACCGGTAGCTGCTGAGCCAGAGGTCGTGGAAGCACCTGTTGTTGCTGAGTCCGGTTTTGTCGACGCTATTGCTCCGGAGCCGGAAGTTGTGGCGGCTGAAGAGACCGCTGTCGAAGAGGCGGTTGCTCAAGAGACTGAGACTGTTGCAGCAGAGCCGGTCGTTGAAGCACCTCAGCCGGTTGAACCTGTCGTTGCCGCACCAGTCGTTGAAGCCGCAGTCGCCTCAGTGCAGGTAGCCAACAACGCCGCACACCATGCCACTGCGCCGATGACCAAAGCACCGGCACCGTCATATGTGCCTGAAGCTCCACGTCAAAGCAACTGGGTTCGTCCTCAGTTCGATTTTGATGGTAAAGGTTCAGCTGGCGGTCATAGCGCAACCCACACGGCGACCGCGCCTGCGACGCGCCCACAGCCAGTAGAGTAATCTCTTCTCTGGTAAAAAGCCGACCTTCGGGTCGGCTTTTTTATGCCCTGCGTTCAGGAACCCGTACCCCACTCAGGCCCGGCATCACCTCACGCATCAGTTGTAAGAACATGCGCAGCCGCGCAGGATAATAGCGCGCCCAGGGATAGACCAGATGCACCGGCAAAGGTGCAGGCTGCCATTCAGGCACAAGCGCCACCAGCTTACCGCTGCGAATATCTTCCTCTACCGTCCAGCTTGATACGGCGGCCACGCCAAGGCCGGCAAGCGCTGTATTGCGGGCGACATACAGGCTGTCGGTTGATAAACGTGGCGACAGCGCCACGCGTCGCATCTCACCACTAGCCACGTGGGTCAGTTGAATATCGTGCTGATAGAAGGTGTTGAGCGCAATCCACGGCAACGCACTCAGCTCCGGGAGACTGCTCAGCGGGGGATACTGCGCCAGTAAAGCAGGTGCGGCCACCAGGCAACGGGGAACTTCAGCCAGTAACACCGAAACCGTTGCCGGGTCGATTTCGGCCCCGACACGAATAGCACAATCAATATTGTCACTGAGGAAGTTGACGCTCTTATCGTTTAGCATCCACTCCACGCTGAGCCGGGGATGGCGCTGCAAAAATGCTGTGAGCGGCGTCAGGAGTTGCTCCTGACCGAAGGCATGCGGCGCACGTACCCGCAGCGTACCGACAGGTTCATCCTCTGACTGACCAAGATCGTCTTCCAGCGTCATCCAGGCGTCGATCACCCGTTTTGCATGCTGGTAGCATCGCTCTCCGTCATCGGTCAGTTTCATTGCATGAGTACTGCGCAACAGGAGTTTCACCCCCAGCACCGTCTCCAGCGACTGCAAACGACGACTGATGGTTGCCTGAGTTGTCGCCAGCTGGCGCGCGGCTGCCGACAGGGATCCTGCCTCAACAATACGCACCAGCGTGCGCATCAACTCCACCCTATCTATACGCTCTGTTCGCATCTTAATCACATTTGTTATACGCCATACGTATAACCGTTTTACCACCATGCTCTCTACCGTGCCAGCCCGGGATGAGGAAAAATGCACTCACACCAAATTCGAGGAAAACCTTATGAACCGTCATGCTCAACCATTGAATGCCGCACGCTTTCTGATCTTCGTGCTGGCGCTGGGCGCGGGATTCAGCGTGGCCGCCATCTACTACGCACAACCACTGTTACCCCTGATGGGCAGCGATCTGCATTTAACCATCAACGGGATGGGACTGGTCCCCACCCTCACTCAGGCAGGCTATGCCCTGGGGATCCTTTTTTTACTGCCGCTCGGGGATCGCTACGATCGCCGTCGTTTGATTCTGAGCAAATGTGCCGCACTGGCACTGCTGCTGGCCTGTAGTTTTACCAGCCAGCTATCGACCCTGCTGGTCGTCAGTTTACTGCTGGGCTGGCCGCGACGATGGCGCAGGATATCGTACCGGCAGCGGCAATTCTGGCCCCGCAGGGTAAACAGGGGAAAACCGTGGGAACCGTGATGACAGGTTTGCTGCTGGGCATTCTGCTTTCCCGTATCGTCAGCGGTTTTGTGGGAGTGGCGTTTGGCTGGCGGGTCATGTTCCAGCTCGCGGCGGTGAGTGCCAGCTTTATCGGCGCGCTGCTGTGGATCGTGCTGCCACGCTTCGCAGCGCATTCGACCCTGAGCTACCCACAACTGATGAAATCGATGGCTCACCTCTGGCAGCGCTACCCTGCCCTGCGCCGCGCAGCCTTTGCTCAGGGATTCTTATCCATTGCCTTCAGCGCCTTCTGGTCAACCCTTGCCGTTATGCTGCTGGAAAAATATCAGTTCGGTAGCGCAGTGGCGGGAACATTTGGCATTGCCGGGGCCGCAGGCGCCTTAGCCGCGCCGCTGGCGGGCGGACTTGCTGATAAAGTCGGGGCGGAAAAAGTGACCCAGCTTGGCGCAGCACTGGTATCGGTCTCTTTTGCGCTGATGTTTGCGCTGCCCTTACTCCCCGCTCATGCACAGCTGGTGGTCATTGCGCTTTCAGCAATAGGCTTTGACTTGGGTCTGCAATCAAGCCTCGTTGCCCACCAGAATCTGGTGTACGGGCTGGAACCGCAGGCCCGCGGCAGACTCAATGCCCTGCTGTTTACCGTGGTGTTTATCGGCATGGCGCTGGGCTCTGTGCTGGGCAGTAAAATCTACAGCGTGACTGGCTGGGAGGGGGTTGTGACGCTGGCCACGCTGACCGGGGTTATCGCGCTGGTTATCCGGGTTTTCGACAATCGCCGGGTGCAGGCAGTAAGCAGAAATCCGGGTTAAGAATTAACCCGCCATTCGCGTGTTTACAGCAGTAAAAAAAAGCCCGCACCGGAGACCGGAGCGGGCATATGGACCATAGCCAGTTTCAAGATATGGTCAAAGCAAAACTTATTTATTCAGCTGGAACAACGACATACCCTGCATATCGCTGAAAGCTTTGTAGGAGGCCTGCAACGCTGCCTGCTGCATGGTGTAAGAGGAGATAGCAGAGTTCCAGTCCACATCAACCAGGTCACTCATCTGCTGGGTCAGACTCAGCGAACGGTCATCACCCAGTGCATCCAGTTTGTCCAGCTCATCAAGTTGCGTACCCAGTTCAGCGCGCACGGTCAGCACATTGTTGAGCGAGTTACGCAACCCACGGTTTGCTTTATCCATCGCGGCCTGAGAGGTCTCTTTCGCGGCTTCATCATCACTGACCGGTACTTTCAGCGCGGCAATGGCATCGTCAAGGATCTTGAAAACATCGGATTCAACGCTGCCATCTGACTCTTTTACGGCGTTGCTTGTGGCGCTCTGGAATACCTGCTCGCCGGTATGGGCAATCACCATGGTACGCGCGGCATCAACCTGCTGACTGATGGCTTCATCACCGCCGCTGTATGCTCCGGTGGTGGTATCGAAAGGCGCGTCACTGGTTTTGTAGCCGCCAAAAATATAGCGACCGTTACCATCAGTGCTGTTGGCCAGGTTCATCAGCTGATCGCGGATACCTTGCAGCTCCGTGGCCGTCGAAGCTCGGTCATCGTCACTCAGGCTACCGTTACCCGCTTTAACAATAGTGCTTTGCGCCGCGGTTACCGCGGTGGTGACCTGAGACAGCACGCTTTCTTCCAGAGAGATTTTCTGGTTAGCGAAAGTACGCGCCGTTTTGTATTGTTCGTTCTGCTGCTGGGCCTGAGAAACAACCACCGCCTGAGAGGCCGCGATCGGATCATCTGACGGGCGGTTTACACGCAGCCCGGTCGACATTTGCTCGCCGTATTCCAACCACTTACTCTGTGAGTTGGTGATACCACGCATGTTTTGTTCATACATCATCTGTGTACTGATACGCATCATTCACCTCTTACTTAGCGTATGTTCAGTAACGCATCAAACAGCGTGCTGGCAGTCTGAAGCACCTGTGCGTTGGCGAGATAATACTGCTGGTAGCGTTGCAGATTACCGTATTCTTCATCCAGGTTAACGCCGGAGATGGATTGCTGCTGATTGCTCAGCTGAGTCACCACATTCTCCTGAGTCGTGCTGCTGGTCTTAAGCGTGGACGTTGTGGTCCCGATGGTACTGATTAATGCGGCATAGGCGTCGTTAAAAGTCTTCGCGCCACCCACTACTTTATCGTTTTGCAGATCAAGCAGCGCCTGACCGTTTTTATTGTCGCTCTCGCCGGATGTCGCGCTTTCCGCCATGGCGATTTTCGACTCATCGGTAATAGCCACATCCATATTGATAATGGCGTTGGCAACCGGCTTAACGGTAAAGCTGTCATTCTTGTCGGCAGTGCCAGAAACCGTGACTTTCAGACCGTCGAAAGACAGTGAGCCATCTGCTGCCGGCGTTACCGTAACAGAGGTATTGTCGGCAAGACGGGTCACACTCCAGCCGGAATCGGTCTTCGTTAATTTGTAGTCCGTCGCTTTTACATCGGTGCTGCTGGTAACTTCTGCGGTCAGCGTCGCGCCACCGGTGTTTTTGGTGTTACTCAGCGTGCTCGGGCTACCAATGGTAAAGAAATCCGTGCCCGCGTTGCCGTCGACGTCGAAACCTTCTTTATGCTGGGTGTTAAACGCATCAGCAAACGACAGCGCCAGTTGTCCCAGCGTATTACGCGTCTGGTCCAGATCCTGGGAGCGGAAGGTCAACAGGCCGCCAAGAGAACCGCTGGTCAGCAGTTTTTCCGGGATCTCAATGTTACCCGCGGTGTTATCCACATAGGCCACCGTGGTACGTGCAGGATCCGCGCTGGAGGACACCGCCGCCAGCTGACGCGCCGTACTCCCCTGCACCAGGGTATAACCATTGGCCATGGTCACGTTATAGCTGCTGCCATCCTGAACGCTTACCTCAACACCCACAATCTTGTTCAGTTCGCTGACCAGCTGGTCACGTTGATCAAGCAGGTTATTGGGGGATGCACCTGCACCAACGCCGGTCAGGCGGGAGATCTGGTCATTCAGGTTAGCAATCTGTTGGGTATAACTGTTGATCTGGTCAACGCTCGACGAGATCGAAATATTGATCTGTTTATCCTGGTCACGCAGATACTGATCCGTCACCTGGAACTGGTTGACCAACGCATCCGCCTTACCCAGCAGGCTCTGACGAGATGCCGGATCTTCAGCGTTACTCACCAGGGTTTGTAAACTGGAGAAGAAACCTTGCAGGGACGTCGACAACGAGTTAGTGGTGCTGGAGACCATATCGTTGATTTTCGACATCTGCTCATAGCGCGAAGTCAGCCCGCTGCTCTGTGTCTCGGCTGCGCGAAGCTGGTTGGTGATAAACGAATCATATTCGCGCTGTACGCCAGAGACGTAAGCACCGTTCCCTACCCAACCGCCTGCGCCCAGAGTACTGTTAGCCGCGGAGATAATCGTTGTCTGACGCGTATAGCCCGCCACGTTATAACTTGAAATGTTATTACTGGTGGTATTGAGTGCCGCCTGGGCTGCACTCAAGCCGCTCATGGCGCTATTAATCAAGCTGGACATGGAGGTTCCTTATTAACTTTTAAGACATAAGTCCTGTTAACGATTATCGGCAACCCTGAGCTGAACTTGAGTCATTTCAGAACAGATTTTCAATATCATTGCTGTAGGCTTTATTCACCTTGTCGCCCATCGATTTAAGCTGCTGAATCATGGTGGTGAGTTTCTGCGCGTACTTAGGATCTGTCGCATAACCCGCGCTTTGCAGCGCCTGCGCGCCCTGCTCAGCGGTGGCGGCGTTGGTTACTGCCGCATAGCGTGGGTTGCGGGTAAGAATACCGACGTAATCGGACAAGGCTTCGAGATAAGAGCTGTAGACACGGAATTTGGCTTTCACCTTCTTCATTGCGCCATTCTCGAACTCGGTGGTGGTAATTTCGGTTACCGGCCCTTTCCAGCTTGGTGTCGCTTTGACGCCAAACAGGTTGAAACTTGGATCGCCGTTTTCGCGTTTGATTTGCCGCTGGCCCCAACCCGATTCCAGCGCCGCCTGCGCCAGAATCAGATGATGCGGCACCCCGCTCTGCTGACTGGCAAGACGCGCTGGCAGCGAAAGCTGGGCGAGGAAATCTTTACTGTCGCTCATCGGCTCATCATCGCCAACCGGCGTACGCGGTAAGGCTTTACGCACCATCTGCGTAAGCGCCTGGTTCTGATAAGTATTGATCGTTTCCAGGTCAAATTTCATCGGGACCTGTTGCATCTGGTCGCCAGGATCAACCTGCCCCTGACCTTCGCTCATCTGCTTGACCATCATGTCAGCAAGGCCCAGACCTTTCCCGGCAGTCATCTGCTGGGCGATCTGCTGGTCATACATGCTGGTATACATCCGCGTTGAATCGCTACTGAACAAACCATCTTTCGGCAGGGCTTCGCGCATGCTTTTGAGCATCATTTGCACGAACATCCCCTCAACCTGACGGGCCACCGGACGGAGGTTAGCCTGCGGATCCTGCCCGGCTTTCACCTTAAGTTCATTCAGCGATTGCGCATCCCATGCAGCACTCGCGGTCAGGCGGCTGTCAGTCAGCATTAGATAATCTCCAGCTTCGCACGCAGGCAGCCAGCGCTCTGCATGGATTGCAGAATAGACATCAAATCAATCGGCGTTGCGCCCAGCGCGTTAAGGGCACGCACCACATTGTTGAGGTTGGCGCTGGAGCGGATCGATTGCAGCGAACCGCCACTCTGCCGCAGATCGATTTGCGTCTGCGGTGTGACCACTGTCTGCCCACCGCCAAACGGCGTGTTCGGCTGGCTGACGTTCGCCGACTGATTGACCGTCACGGAGAGGTTACCCTGAGCAACTGCGCAGTTATCCAGCGTCACTTCGCGGTTCATAACCACCGACCCGGTACGGGAGTTGATCACGATTTTCGCATCCTGCGGCACATTGCCGACTTCCAGATTCTGGATATCCGCCAGCATACGAACCTGAGAACTGCCACCTGACGGGACACGGATCTGTACGGTACGGGCATCGAGCGCAGTTGCCCCGCCCATGCCACGACGATTCACGGTGTCCGCAATTTGCTGCGCCATGGTGAAGTCATCCTGGTTAAGCTGCAGATTGATGGTGTTGCCATTGCCAAACTGAGAAGGCAGTTCACGTTCAATCACCGCGCCGCCGGTAATACGACCGCCGTTAAGCTGGTTGACCGCAACACTGCTGCCACCGGCTGAGGCGCCAGCACCACCCACCAGAATGTTACCCTGCGCCAGGGCATATACCTGACTGTCCACCCCTTTGAGCGGCGTCATCAGCAGCGTACCGCCGCGCAGACTTTTGGCGTTACCCATTGAGGAGACCACCACGTCGATAGCCTGACCCTGACGACCAAAAGCAGGCAATTGCGCCGTGACCATCACTGATGCCACGTTTTTCAGCTGCATGTTGGTGCCTGCAGGAACGGTGATCCCCATCTGCGACAGCATGTTATTAATACTTTGGGTGGTGAATGGCGTCTGGGTAGTCTGGTCGCCCGTGCCGTCAAGGCCAACCACCAGACCGTAGCCGATTAATGAGTTTTCACGTACGCCCTGTACACTGGTGAGATCCCGGATACGTTCAGCCTGGGCGACAGTCGCCAGCAGGATTAACGCAAGTCCAGTCAGATATCTAAACATAATTCACCCCGGTTACATCGGCGATAAGTTGAGGAAGAAACGTTGCAGCCAGCCCATGTTCTGCGCTTCGTTGATGTAGCCATTGCCAACATATTCGATGCGCGCATCCGCCACCTGGGTGGAGGGAACCGTGTTGCTGCCGCTGATGGTGCGTGGATTGACCACACCCGAGAAGCGGATGAACTCAGTGCCCTGGTTAATGGCTATCTGCTTTTCACCCACCACATGTAAATTACCGTTGATCAACACCTGATCGACCGTCACGGTCAGCGTGCCGCTAAAGGTGTTACTGGCGTTTGCCCCGCCTTTGCCGTTAAAGGTATTACTGCCTGAGCTTTCAAGGTCTGCACGGGCATTGCCAAACAGTCCTTCCAGATAGCGTGGCGTGGTATCCATGCCGAAACTGGCTTTGCTGTCACGGCTGGCATTGGCAGAAGAGCTTTTACTTGCACTGACGTTTTCCTGCAACACCAGCGTCAGCGTGTCGCCCACGTTACGCGGACGGCGGTCTTCAAACAGCGGCTGATAACCATAATTAATAGGCTGCGCGGTCTGATAAATAGAACCATTGACCACGGGAACCGGGCCTGGCATGGGTTGGGCAGTCGTCGCGCCCTGCACCAGCGGAGTTGAAGGAACCCATGCACACCCACTAAGGGTGACAGCCAGTAAAGCTAAAACAGGGTAACGGCCGGTGGTGATTTTTTGCATTACATTCATCTTCGAAATCAGGGTTCCGACGCGGCCCTTTACGACCACGCCGGAATGCGCCTTAGAGTTGCGACAGTTTTTGCAGCATCTGATCGGTTGTGGACACCGCTTTGCTGTTGATTTCATACGCACGCTGAACCTGAATCATGTTCACCAGTTCTTCAGCCACGTTAACGTTCGATGTTTCCACATAGCCCTGGTAGAGCAGACCCGAGCCATTAAGGCCTGGAGTGGTATCGTTAGGCGCGCCAGATGACTGGGTTTCGGTATACAGGTTCTCACCCATACTTTCGAGACCGCTGTCATTCATAAAGGTGGTCAGGTTCAACTGTCCGACCTGCACCGCAGCCGTAGCGCCCTGCTGAGTCGCACTCACCACGCCATCACGGCCAATGGTAATACTCAGGGTGTTTGCCGGAATGGTGATGGCAGGCTGTACCTGGAAACCGCCCGCCGTTACCAATTGGCCGTTCTGATCCACCTGGAACGAACCATCACGGGTGTAGGCAGATGTGCCGTCCGGCAACAGAACCTGGAAGAAACCCTGGCCTTTGATTGCCACATCTTTGCTGTTGTTGGTTTGCGACAGGTTACCCTGGCTATGCAGACGTTCGGTGGCAACCGGACGCACACCCGTACCAATCTGTAAACCGGATGGCAGAGTCGTTTGCTCGGAAGATTGCGCCCCAGGCTGACGAATAGTCTGGTAAAGCAAATCTTCAAATACCGCACGCTGACGTTTAAAACCATTGGTACTGACGTTCGCCAGGTTGTTGGCGATAACGTCCATATTGGTTTGCTGTGCATCAAGGCCGGTTTTAGCGATCCATAATGAACTGATCATAAGGAAATCCTGTTTATTAGGTCAGAGACAGCAACTGGTTAGCACGCTGCGCATTTTCATCAACGCTGCTAATTACTTTCATTTGCATCTCAAATCGGCGGGCGCTGGCGATCATATCGGCCATCGCTTCCACCGGTTTAACGTTACTGCCTTCCAGCACGCCCGACATCACGGTGACCGTCGGATCGGCCTGTAAAACGGGTCCACGCGTAGCCTGGGCTGCCTGGTTGAGACGGAACAAACCATCATCGCCACGCACCACTTCACTGCCCAGCGCTTTTACCAGCTTCAGTCTGCCGACCGGGGCAATGGTGTTCGCCGGGTCGCCGGGGTTCAGCGCCGAAATGGTACCGTCAGCGGCGATAGTGACCTGCGAGCCTTCCGGCACCGCAAGGGGTCCTGCTTCACCGATAACCGGGTTACCACCAATGGTCAGCTGACCCGTAGGCGTCACCTGGATATTACCGTTGCGGGTATAACCTTCGCTGCCGTCCTTACTCTGCACGGCGAGCCAACCGTCCTGCTGCAACGCCACATCCAACGGACGTGAGGTAAAGTCCAGTTGCCCTGGCGTCATATCCGCACCTGGTGTGGATTCGACGACCAGAGTACGGGTGGGTACCGACAGGCCGGTCACCGGTACGGCGCGCAATGCGGTAAGCTGCGCACGAAAACCCGGTGTTGACGTATTCGCGAGGTTGCTGGCGGTGACAGCCTGCTGGTTCATCGTCTGGCTGGCAGCGCCCATCGCGGTATATATTGCGTGATCCATTAGGCCATCCCGTCAGGTGATTAACGCAGGTTAACCAGCGTGTTAAGGATCTGGTCCTGGGTTTTGATGGTCTGCGCATTCGACTGATAGTTACGCTGCGCGACGATCATGTTCACCAGTTCTTTACTCAGATCCGTGTTTGAGGCTTCCAGCGCGCCGTTGGTCAGAGTACCGAAGTTACCTGTACCGGCAGTGCCGAGCAGCGCAACACCGGAGGCGTTGGTAGCAGACCAGACGTTATCACCTTCAGATTTTAGTCCTTCGTTGTTGGCAAAGTTTGCCAGCACGATTTGGCCCAACAACTGAGTCTGTTCGTTGGAGTAAGTACCGACCACGGTGCCATCGTCATTGATGGTGTAGCTGACCATTGAGCCTGGCTTGTAGCCATTCTGAGTGGTAGAAACGATGGCGCTGGTGCCGACGTTCTGCTGCATAGAGCCCTGGAAGCTCAGCGAGAAGGTGGCCGCCGTTGCACCGTTCAGCGGACCTGTGGTGACGTTGATAGAAGGAGTGGTATTGGCGGTAGTCGCCAGATCGTAATCACCGGTAGTGGTGTTTAAGGTGTAGTTGTACACACCTTCCAGATTACCGTTGGCATCGAAGCTCATCTGAGCCGCTTTAGTGGCCGTAGAACCGGCTACGCTGGTATCCTGGGTGTAAACATCCCATTTGTTATCGGCGGTTTTGACATAGTAAACGTTCATGTCATGAGCGTTACCCTGGGTGTCATAAACGGTAACCGGGCCTTTTTTGTTATAGCTGCTGGCGTCGCTTGGGTCGAAAACGGCAACCGTCGGCACAGAATCAGATGAGTTCAGGTTCATCTGCATCGCTGCGGTAGTGGTGGTTTTCGCGGACATCAGATCGTTAGGAATCGAGATCCCGGTCGGGTTACCGCCGGTCTGGATTTCCGGCGGGGAACCCTCGGCTGCATAGCCGGTTACCGCCAGACCCTGCATGTTGACCAGGTTACGGTCCGCATCCAGCGTGAACTGACCGTTACGGCTGTAATAGACGGAGCCGTTGGAGTCAGTCAGACGGAAGAAACCGTTCTGGCTGATAGCTACGTCCAGGCCACGCCCGGTGCTGGTAGTTGTACCGTCGTTAAAGTCCTGAGTAATACCCGCAACTTTAACGCCCAGACCCACTTTAGAACCCGCGAACATGTCGGCGAAGGACGCAGTACTGGATTTAAAGCCATAGGTGGCGGAGTTGGCGATGTTGTTGCCAATAAGATCGAGGTTAGTGGCCGCAGCATTCAAACCGCTGACCGCTTGTGAAAAGGCCATGACTTACTCCTGATAAGTGTTAAGGCTTAAATAATCTGCCGAACTTCGTCGAGCGTGGTATTACCGTATGTACCCAGATCCAGCGTGCTGCCATCAGAGGTACGAGTCACTGCCTGCACCAGCGCATATTGCAACGGTTGAGCAACCAGTTGCGTTGTGCCTGAGCTTGCAGCAATAGAAACTTTGTAAGAACCGTCAGTGGCGGTGGTGCCATCAGAGAGTTTGCCATCCCAACTAAAGGTATGGACACCGGCTTTCAGCGAGCCCAGTTCAATGGTCTGCACCACCGAGCCGTCTTTGTTGGTAATGGTGGCGGTGACTTTGTCTGCGGCTTGTTCCAGTTCAACGCCAAACGGGGTGGTGGTTGAGTTACCCGCCAGCACCGTGGTCCCCGGGATCATCACGCCATGACCGATTAAGGTACTGGCCTGCACGGACTCGTTATTGTCAATCTGACCGGAAATCGAACCCAGGGTGGTATTGAGTTTTTCAATCCCGTTAAGGGTACTGATCTGCGCCAGTTGCGAGGTCAGTTCGTTGTTTTCCAGCGGATTGGTGGGATCCTGGTTCTTTAACTGCGCGACCAGCAGGGTCAGGAAGCTACTTTGCAGATCCGATGCGCTGCTCGTGGTCAGCGAGGAAGAACTGCTACTGCTGCTGGTGGAACTGACACCACTGTTGGTTGTGTCATTCACATTTACGGCGATAGACATGTATGTCTCCTTTACTGGCCGAGAGTGAGCGTTTTAAGCATCATGCTTTTTACGGTATTAAGGACTTCTACGTTCGCCTGGTAGCTGCGTGAAGCGGACATGGTGTTGACCATCTCGCCAACTACATCCACGTTCGGCATTCTGACGTAGCCATTGTTGTCTGCCAGCGGGTTACCCGGCTGATAAACCAATTTTTCCGGCGCCTGACTTTCGACAACCTCTGCAACTTTTACGCCGCCCGTTGCCTGTCCGGGAGCTGCATCAACCTGGAAAACCACCTGCTTTGCCCGGTAAGGCTGGCCGTCTGGTCCGGTAACGCTGTCGGCGTTAGCCAGGTTACTGGCGGCCACGTTCAGACGCTTGGATTGCGCTGTCAGAGCCGAGCCGGCGACATCAAAGATGTTGAGTAATGCCATCTGTTAGTTCCCCTGTAGCACGCTGAGCATGCTCTTGATCTGCCCGCCAAGCATGGTCAGACCCGTCTGATATTTCACGCCGTTGTCGGCAAACTGCGTACGTTCGCGATCCATATCGACGGTATTGCCATCTAATGAAGGCTGGTCGGGGATGCGATATAACAAATCGACTGGCGCGCTGGCTACGGCCTGCGCCGGAATATGGCGGCTGGAAGTCAATGCCAGCGCCACGCCATTTGTCTCGGGGCGACCACGCTCCATGACTTTTTTAAGCTCGCTGGAAAAATCCAGGTCGCGAGCCTGATACCCAGGGGTATCGGCGTTGGCGATGTTCGCGGCCAGGATTTCCTGGCGCTTTGCGCTCAGATTCAGCGCTTCTTGCTGGAACCTTAACGCGGCATCAAGTTTATCGAGCATGACTTCCCCGCTGATGAGAATTATTTAGTCAACAGCTTAAATCTCATTACGTGCGCGTTATCGTCGGAATAAGAGCAAAATGCGTCGCTATTTATTGCGTTGATAGATTTGCTACCCGGTTAGAATCCTCTCATCCCTTCCACAGGCCACAGGCAGGAGTCTGCGATGAATAGCGTTAAAATCGGTTTAGCCGCAGTCTTGCTGTTTTTAAGTCCCTGCCTGCTTGCGCAGGACCTTAATGCACAATTGACCGCGTTTTTCGCGCAGCGACTGGCGGGCTTTAGTGATGAAGTGGTGGTCACCGTACGCACCCCGCAAAATCTCTTCCCGGCCTGTGAGCAACCGGCACTGAGTGTGACGGGGAACGCGAAGCTGTGGGGGAATGTGAATGTGCTGGCAAGATGCGGCAATGAAAAACGCTATTTACAGGTTAACGTCCAGGCGACGGGAAACTATGTCGTGGCCGCCCAGGCCATTACCCGCGGTAGCGAACTGGCAGCGGGAAGCGTTAAGCTGGCCCGGGGTCGGCTCGACCAACTGCCGCCGCGAACAATGCTCGACATTGCTCAGGCTCAGGACGCTATCAGCCTGCGGGATCTGGCGCCAGGACAGCCGATTCAACTCTCTTTGCTTCGTCAGGCCTGGCGGGTCAAAGCAGGCCAGCGGGTACAGGTTATCGCTAACGGCGAAGGCTTTAGCGTCAACGGTGAAGGGCAGGCGTTAAATAATGCGGCGGTGGCGCAAAATGCCAGAGTACGCATGGCATCAGGCCAGATTGTCAGTGGTACGGTAGGGGCTGATGGGAATATTCTTATTAATCTATAATCTTTTTAAAGAATTTGCGGCATCTGCCGATAAATAAGCAACGACTAAAGATTGCCGCCCGCCAATGCCGGGAAACCTCGATGAGGAATTATTATGAGTATTGATCGTACATCGCCTTTGAAGCCTGTCAGCACTGTTCAGCCACGTGAAACCAGCGACACTCAGGCACAGAAAGTACGTCAGGAAAAATCAGCAACGGCCAACAGCACCAACGTCACGATCAGCGACGCGCAGGCCAAACTGATGCAGCCTGGAACTAACGACATTAACATGGAACGCGTTGAGCAACTGAAAACCGCGATCCGTAATGGCGAGCTGAAAATGGACACCGGTAAAATTGCCGATGCGCTGATCAGCGACGCGCAGAGCTACTTGCAGAGTAAATAATTGATGAATGAACTGTCAGACATTCTCGATCAAATGACAGTTATCCTGAATGCGTTGAAAAACGTGATGGATGCTGAGCAAAGACAGCTTTCCGTAGGCCATGTGAATGACAGTGCGCTGCAGCGCATTACGGAAGAAAAAAGCTCATTGCTCGCCACCCTGGATTATCTTGAGCAGCAACGCCGTACCGCGCAGAAATTACAAAAGAGCGCGAACGATGATGTGGCAGATCGCTGGCAAATTATCACGAAAAAAACGCAACATTTGCGTGATCTGAACCAACACAACGGCTGGTTACTTGAAGGGCAAATCGCTCTTAACCAGAAAGCGCTTGAGGTGCTGAAACCTCACCAGGAGCCGGGTCTCTATGGTGCGGATGGTCAGACATTCTCCGGCTCTCGCGGCGGCAAAAAGATTTCGATCTAACGTATTCATTGCATCAGTAAACATTGCGGGAGTCACCGGTCAGGTGAACTCCCTTTTGTGTTTATGCTGTCCTGCGGGCAAACTCTTTTATTCTGAATCCCAGTAAGGCCAGCGTTGCGAAGTAGGCCACGACCCCGACAACCACCACCGCCATCAGCCGCATTAAACGGTGCGCCATATTGCCTTGCGCCCACTCCGGCATAACATACAGCATCCCCACCAGCGCCGCAGACATCACCAGCACCGCCACCACCAGTCGCCCAAGGAAACTGCCCCATCCGGCCTGCGGGGTGAAGATATCCTGTTTACGCAACTGCCAGTACAGCAGCCCGGCATTCAGGCATGCGGCAAGACCAATCGACAGCGACAGCCCGGCATGCTTAAGCGGGCCAATAAATGCCAGGTTCATCGCCTGGGTCATCACCAGCGTGACGATGGCGATCCTGACCGGCGTTTTGATGTCCTGACGGGAATAGAAGCCTGGCGCCAGCACCTTCACCACAATAATGCCCATCAGCCCGACCGAATACGCCACAAGGGCGTACTGCGTCATCAACGCATCGTTAGCCGTAAACTTGCCATACTGAAATAACGACACCACCAGCGGCTTGGCCAGAATACCTAACGCCACAGCGCTCGGCAGCGCGAGCAAAAAGCATAAACGCAGCCCCCAGTCCATCAGCCGGTTGTACTCGTCATGGTTACCGCTGGCAAAGCTGCGCGACAGCGACGGCAGCAGAATGGTGCCCAGCGCCACGCCCAGTACGCCGGATGGGAACTCCATCAGGCGATCGGCGTAATACATCCAGGAGACGGAACCGGAAACCAGAAACGAGGCAAAAATGGTATTGATAATCAGCGAGATCTGACTGACCGATACCCCGAGGATCGCCGGGCCCATCTGTTTGACGACCCGTAGCGCACCCGCATCGCGGAAGTTCACGCGCGGCAGTACCAGCATACCTATTTTTTTCAGGTGCGGCAGTTGATACACCAGTTGCAGTACGCCGCCGACGGTTACCGCCCAGGCCAGCGCCAGTACGGGCGGATGGAAGTACGGCGCGCCGAAGAGCGCAAAGCCAAT
Organism: Phytobacter sp. V91; assembly: GCF_965644225.1. Classification (NCBI taxonomy): domain Bacteria; kingdom Pseudomonadati; phylum Pseudomonadota; class Gammaproteobacteria; order Enterobacterales; family Enterobacteriaceae; genus Phytobacter; species Phytobacter sp. V91. Next base: position 44,945 of record NZ_CBFFRJ010000021.1, read on the forward strand.
CATGCTGATATTAAGGAAGGTCGGGGCAAACGCCGGAACGGAGAAACGGTTCCAGGTATTCAGAATCGCCCCTGCCAGCGAGGCCAGAGAAATCAGCAGGATATAAGGAAAGGTTATCTGTAAAAGCTGTGAAGTCAGCGCGAATTTATCGGCGGTATCGGCAAAGCCAGGCGCGGTAACCAGAATAACCCAGGGCGCGGCCAGCATCCCGGCGATGGTGACGACTGCCAGCGCCAGAGTCAGCAGCCCCGAAACGTAAGCCACAAATACGCGGGTCGCGTCTTCGCCTTGCTTGCTTTTGTATTCTGCGAGGATCGGCACAAAGGCCTGGGAAAATGCCCCTTCAGCAAAGATACGCCGCAACAGATTGGGCAATTTAAAGGCAACAAAAAAGGCGTCTGTCGCCATACCCGCACCAAATACCCTTGCCACAATGGCATCGCGCGCGAAACCCAGCACGCGAGAAAACATGGTCATTGAGCTGACCGCAGCCAGTGATTTTAATAAGTTCATCTATGATTCCATAAGACACAACGCCTGCAAAACAGGCGTTGGTACAGCGAAGCGCTTAGTCTACCGGGAAAAGCGCGAATTGCTATGGGCATATGTTACAGCGGGTTACTCGCGAATGGCATCGCGCCAGAGCTTTTCAACGATCCGCTGGGCAAGGATGGCCTGTTCGCCCGCGGTTTGCGGAACCGTCTGATTTTGCACGCAGTCAATAAAGTGGCGAGCACATCCCACAAAACCCCGCTGTTCGAGCGTGGTTTGCCAGCCAGGGATTGGGCGCTCAATCACCCCCTGCCCGGCCTCTTCCCGCCACTGACGCATATCGGTCACGTCATACAGCGCGCCATCCGTGACCGCCTGCACCCACTCCCTCTGGCTACCCGCGCGACGGTGCATGCTGGTGGTAATAAGCAGCCCCGGCAGGCTGAAGTGGTGCTCAGCGTAAACCATTTCGCCGTCATCGTTGGTGATAAGCGAACCGCTTACAGGCTGCGCACTGCCGCCGCCGAGCCATAACGCGGTGTCCACCACATGCAGGTAATCATCCAGCAGGGTGAAACGCAGATCGTGCGGACCGACGCTGTCAGCCCGGTGCTTGTCCATACGTAACGAGGCGGCGGATGATAACCGGCTTTTCAAATCCTGATACAGCGGCGCAAAACGGCGGTTGAAACCGACCATCAGCGTCAGTTTTTTCTTCGCCGCCAGTTCGACGAGCCGTTGCGCATCATCGAGGTTCTCAGCCAATGGTTTGTCCACGCAGACGTGAACCCCGGCATTCAGCAGCTCGCTGACCACCGCATAGTGTGAAGCCGTTGAGGTATGAACAAACACCGCATCACACTGCCCCGCCAGTTCAGCCAGAGAGCTGAAATAAGGCATACGCCAGGTATCACATACCCGTTGGGCTTTCTCACGGGTCGGTGACCAGGCTCCGGTGAGCGTCCAGTCCATCGCCGCGCCAAGAACAGGTAACCACGCCTTTTGCGCAATCCCCCCTAAGCCGACGACCCCAATTCGTAATGCTGTCACGGTTAGTCCCCCAAATGTTCAAGTAAAGACGCAAGGCGTTGTTTTAGCTCAGCGACCTCAATTTCCAGCGCGTCAACGCGGGCGGCCAGCGAATCAGCGGCCGGGCTATCCGTCTCCGGTTCACTGATGGTGGACTCCACTTCGCCGCTAAAACAGTGCATATAGCGGCTTTCACGCTTGCCCGGCTCACGGGCCAGACGCACCACATAGGGGCCGTCCTCACGCTGGGCCAGATTTTCCAGCGCACTCTCAACTTCGCTGACATCATTAAACTTATGCATCCGCTCGGCGCGACCACGTAATTCACCCGGCGTTTGTGCGCCACGTAATAACAGAGTGGTAATCAGCGCAACTTCGGCAGTGCTCAGTTTCAGGTCGCCAAATTCAGAATTACAGAAACGCTGCTCATATTTGGTCACCCGATTGCCAAAACCGCTGACCGTACGCAGATAATGGCGCTTAACAAGAATATCCAGCAGATCCTGAACCTCGTGTTCGCCAAGGTTCATCACCGGCTCGCGGTTTGTTTTCTGGTTACATGCGGTGACCACTGCATTCACTGACAGAGGGTATTGTTCCGGGGTGGTGACCTGCTTTTCCAGCAAACACCCGATAACACGTGCTTCCGTCGCACTCAGTTGATATTTCATCTTTTCTCCTTAACGACCCGCAGTCCAGTTTTCGGTAGTCAGCGCAGTTAATACGTGATCCCGCCATTGACCATCAATCAGCAGATAGGCCTTAGCGTAACCCTCTTTTTCAAATCCCAGCCGCGCCAGTAAATCGCCGCTGCGTTTATTGTGCGGCATGTAATTGGCCATAATACGGTGCAAATGTTGCGTACGTTGCATATAGCGAATGGCCGTCGTCAGGGCTTCAAACATTAAACCCTGCCCCTGCCACTTCTGCCCAATGGAATAGCCGAGGTAGCAGGCATGAAAAGAGCCGCGCACCACGTTCGAGAAATTCGCTACCCCAACGATCTCTTTTTCCTCGGGATCAAGCAGGACGAAATAGAAAGCGGTGCCTTGTTTATGAAATTCATTGATCATGCCAAGACGCGCCTGCCAGCCGGAGGGATAACAATGGCTTTCGTCGCGGACAGGCTCCCAGGGTTTCAAAAACTGGCGATTTTCCGCGTAATAATCAGCAAGTCGCCAGGCATCGCGTTCGTGAACCAATCGGACCACCAATCTGTCTGTTACCAGACGCACTTTGGGCACATTACTGCGATAGCCAAACATTCATTCCCTCTCTTTTGGATTACGTCTCTATACCCTTTATCTTTGTCTTTACTATACCGTTGTGCGAAGACTCTGTGAAAACAACAACCTGCATTTTCGCTATCCATAACTGTTTTCAATGAGAAGTCTGAATTAAAGCCCGATTTTGATAAAAAAATATTGTCATCCCGGCGATAGGAAAAGTCCGACCCCGACGGCAAAATGGATGTGAAATTTTGGTTAATTTCCCGGGAGGGGAAATGGCGCGCGTCTCACAGGCCAGGAGCCTGGGTAAATATTTCCTGCTGATTGATAATATGCTGGTTGTTTTGGGCTTTTTCGTTGTTTTCCCGCTGATCTCTATCCGCTTCGTTGATCAACTCGGCTGGGCCGCCTTAATGGTGGGGATCGCCCTCGGCCTGCGCCAGTTCATCCAGCAGGGGCTCGGCGTATTCGGCGGCGCCATTGCCGACCGCTTTGGCGCCAGACCGCTGATTGTAACCGGCATGCTGATGCGCGCGGCCGGTTTTGCCACCATGGCTATCGCGCATGAACCCTGGGTTTTGTGGTGTTCCTGCATTCTCTCTGGCCTGGGCGGCACCCTGTTCGACCCGCCGCGTTCAGCGCTGGTGGTGAAACTGATTCGCCCGTCACAACGTGGCCGCTTTTTCTCGCTGTTAATGATGCAGGACAGTGCCGGTGCGGTTATCGGCGCGCTTATCGGCAGCTGGTTGCTGCAATATGATTTTCGTCTGGTATGCACCGCCGGCGCCGTCGTTTTTATTCTTTGCGCGGCCTTTAACGCCTGGCTGCTGCCGGACTGGAAACTGTCGACGGTCAAAATTCCCATGCGTGAAGGGTTGGGCCGGGTATGGCGTGACAAACACTTTGTCACCTACGTGTTAACCCTCACCGGCTATTATATGCTCGCCGTTCAGGTGATGCTGATGCTGCCCATTATGGTCAATGACATTGCCGGCTCGCCGGCAGCGGTGAAATGGATGTACGCCATTGAGGCGACGTTATCGCTGACCCTGCTCTATCCGATTGCCCGCTGGAGTGAAAAACGTTTTCGTCTTGAACATCGACTGATGGCAGGTTTGCTGTTGATGGCCTGCTGCCTGCTGCCTGTTGGCATGGTCAGTAACCTGCAACAGCTGTTTACGTTGATCTGTACTTTTTACCTCGGCGCCATTATCGCCGAACCGGCACGAGAAACGCTGAGCGCCGCCCTTGCGGATGCCCGGGCCCGTGGCAGCTATATGGGTTTTAGCCGCCTTGGCCTGGCGCTGGGCGGGGCTCTCGGTTATACCGGCGGCGGCTGGTTGTTCGATGCCGGCAAAGCCTTTGGTCAACCCGAACTGCCCTGGATGATGCTGGCGCTTATCGGGCTTATCACCTTCTTCGCGCTTCTCTGGCAGTTTAGCTCCCGCAGAGCGCACTCGCGTCAACTGGAGCCCGAAGCCTGATTTGCCACGTTTATTCAATTGATGACAATATAATGCCAGTCGGACACGCGGCGACTTCCGCTTTCAGACTATTGGGCTTGTGACGGAAGGGCATTACCGCAACACTATAGCCAGGGACGATGGCCCGGGACGATTTTGAGGATCACGATGAAAAAAGTATTTTTTGCCGCAGCACTTATTTTATGCGGCGTACTGGTGGGATGTAATCAGCTTGCGCAGTACAGCATCAGCGAGCAGGAGATTAATCAGGCGTTGCAAAAACGCAACGATTTTGCCAAAGACATTGGCCTGCCGGGCGTTGCCGACGCACATATCGTGCTAAGTAACCTGGTCAGCCAGATAGGCCGTGAGGAACCCAATAAAATCACCCTCACCGGCGACGCAAATCTGGACATGAGTTCGATATTCGGTAACCAGAAAGCGACCATTAAACTGAAAATGAAAACCCTGCCCGCGTTCGATAAAGACAAAGGCGCGATTTTTCTTCGTGAGATGGAAGTGGTGGATGCCACCGTCGAGCCACAAAAAATGCAGACCGTGCTACAAACGCTTCTGCCTTACCTTAATCAATCCCTGAGCAGCTACTTTAACCAACGCCCGGCCTGGGTTCTGCGGGAAGACAGCAGCAAAGGCGAAGCGCTGGCGAAAAAGTACGCCAAAGGAATTGAGATAAAACCAGGTAAGATTGTCATTCCGCTTCTCGACTGATCCGCTGCATTCTTCAGGAAAAGGATGCAAAGGGAAACGATTACGCTTATGCTTAGTGCCCGGCAAAAACCAGCCAATAATGACTGATTCTCACCCAGCCGGAGCACTATCATGACAGCACAGACCCAGGTTTTAAAAATCCGCCGCCCAGACGACTGGCATGTCCATTTGCGCGACGGCAATATGCTAAAAACTGTGGTGCCCTGGACCAGCGAAACCTATGCCCGCGCCATTGTAATGCCTAACCTGGCGCCGCCTGTCACCACGGTGGATGCGGCAATTGCCTATCGCCAGCGTATTCTTGACGCCGTACCCGCCGGGCATGATTTCACCCCGTTGATGACCTGTTATCTGACCGATACCCTGAGTGCTGATGAGGTTGAACGGGGCTTTCGCGAAAATGTCTTCACCGCGGCCAAACTCTATCCGGCCAATGCCACCACGAACTCCAGCCATGGAGTGACCAGTATCGATGCCATTATGCCGGTGCTTGAGCGCATGGAAAAACTCGGCATGCCGCTGCTGGTCCACGGTGAAGTGACCCATGCAGACATTGATATCTTTTATCGTGAAGCACGCTTTATTGAGACGATCATGGAACCTCTGCGTCAACGTCTCGCAGGACTGAAAGTTGTCTTTGAGCACATCACCACCAAAGATGCTGCTGATTACGTTCGTGAAGGCAACGAGCTGCTGGCGGCCACCATCACTCCGCAGCACCTGATGTTTAACCGCAACCACATGCTGGTTGGCGGCGTGCGCCCGCACCTCTATTGCCTGCCAATCCTTAAACGTAACGTGCATCAACAGGCACTGCGTGAGCTGGTGGCAAGTGGATTCGGACGTGCTTTCCTCGGCACCGACTCTGCGCCGCACGCCCGCCTGCGTAAAGAAACCAGCTGCGGTTGCGCAGGCTGCTTTAATGCCCCGACGGCGCTGGCCAGCTATGCAACGGTGTTTGATGAGATGCAGGCCCTGGAACATTTTGAAGGTTTCTGCTCACTCAACGGCCCGCGCTTTTATGGCCTGCCGGTGAATGAAACCTTTATTGAGTTGATTCGCCAGGAGACCCCTGTTGCGGAGTCCATTGCCCTTGCGGACGATACCCTGATCCCATTCCTTGCGGGTGAAACGGTACACTGGACAATTAAACAGTAATTTTTTTGCTGCCCCCTGTTGTAAAACGTTGGAAGTAACTGTATAAACATGGGTCTTCCCCGATTATGGTGGGAAGACTCAGAACGCCATATTCAGCTTCCCGTAGTGGAACATCACTCCCAGTTTG
>NZ_CBFFRJ010000022.1:0-51149 GCF_965644225.1 Phytobacter sp. V91
CATATCAACGATATCGTGCCATGGGACGAGAACCTCCATACGGTCGAGGAACTGTTTTTTGCGGGAGGAATAGCTGGCAAGAGCGGGCATCGTGAAAAGTCTATGTCAAAGAAAGGGTTATGTTCTCATAATTGACGATTAAATCGCACCTTCCATAGCCAGTAAGACTATCTGTACCAGGGGCGTCCGTTAAGGCCAGCACCCGTCCATAGCGATCGGAACTCACCATCATATAACGCTGCCTTTTTTTAAAGGCTACCTCATCCACATTCATATGACGGGCTGATAATGGCTTTTCTATTCGGGCAAGACCTCGCTTAACTGTCCGGGTTATAATGTCGTAAACCGCATTCCAGCTGAACTTAAGTTGTTTCATGGCCGCGTCAACGTTTTGATTTTCAGCCATGAGAGAACGAACGATTCAAACAGCAGCGTATACCGGCCGCATGGCCCCGTCCACGGAACTGGCAACGTCTGGCAGCCATATTTCGGGCACGTAATGTGGGGAACATCGGCTTCGACGATTGTGGCGAACAGGCCGGTATCAAGCTGTCGCCAGGTGAAGTCAGCCTGGAAAGGTACCAACGAAAACTCGGCATCACTCAATAAACGAGCCCAGGGAATTGTCGCACCCCCCAATCACTCACATGGCTGATTTTAAAGGGCCATAACAGCCCTTTAAAATTATTCTCATTTATCTGGAATAATAAAACGGCTAACCGACTGTAATTTTTCGATGGTCTCTTCCAGCTCCCTGTCAGGCAACGATTGGTCAATAATCCCCGCACCAGCCTGTAACGCCACGCCACGACCATGCTTATAAAGCGAGCGGAGCACCAGCGCCGCATCCTTTTCACCCTGGCTATTGACCATGAACACGCTGCCGCTATAGGCACCGCGTGAGACCGGCTCCAGTCGCTGAATCGCTTCTATCGCCGGGCGCTTAGGTATCCCCGAAGCAGTTACTGCGGGAAACAGTGCACCAAAGGCATCCCAGGCATTGAACTCTTTGCGAAGTTGTCCTTTTATCCGAGAGGCCAGATGCTGCACACTGCCACGCAGTGAGACATGCATAAAATCGCTGACGTGGGTTGAATGGTTCTCACATAGGGGGAGCAGTTCTTCAATGGCGAGCTTGACGGACACTGCATGCTCAGCAATTTCTTTCGTATCGTTACTGAGCACTTCGCGCAATCGCCGATTTTCGGCCTCGTCAGCGGTAAGTGCTCGCGTACCGGCCAGTGGTTGAGTGCTGACCGCGCCTGAATCAGAGACTTCAACCACCGTCTCAGGGCTAAACCCAATGAAGTGATCGTCATTCAATCGGGCAACAAACGAACGTGCCGGGGTATTGAATCGGCGGCCAACGTGATAGCTAGCTAATAAATCGACTTGAGCGGCAAGGGTTATTCGACGAGAAAGAATAATTTTCTGATATTCACCGCGCTGAATTTCTTCCACTGCCAGGGCAACGCGCTGGCAATAGTCGCGCGCATCCTGTTCGCGAATCTGTTTGGCGATTGAAGCTTGCCATTGAGCATCAGGTTCTGGAAACACTGCAACACGATCCGCCGCCTGAACACGCTTCACCAGTTGCGATAAATCCTGATCAGAAGACGCGATCAGTTGTGCTTCCCCCGGTTTTAATTTGATTTGCACATGCGGGATAAAGAGGGTCAGCAGGGGCGTTGCCCCAGGTAAGTGTTTTGGCTGCACATCGTGTATCAGGTGTGAGAACTCGAAATGGCTCACACCATAAGCCTGCCAGTCGCTAAAGGGAATCGCATCCAGCGCCTGTTGCAGATTTGTCTGCCAGCTGCCACCTTGCCAGCTCTTTTCCACGGCGTTGGGCAGGGTAAGTTCAGCACGATCAACATACAGTGAGATTTTTACCTGACTGCCTATTCCAATATCCCAGCATTCGTCGCGCTCATAGGCAATGTGACAATCAGATTCGTTCTTCAGCAAGTGATAAATGACATCGAGCGGGTCAGCCTGCAGGATGAGGGTATGGCTGGACTCACTGCTGTCCAGGGCAAGCATGGCAATATCCGCCAGCTGACGCTTATCGATCTTGCCAACGGCGGTTAATGGCCAACGCTTAACAGGTAATAACTGGTCAGGCAGTTTATTATTGCTGACACCTTGTTGCTGCAGGTAGCCACGTAAATCAGCCAGTGTCAGGTGGGTATCACCCGGTAAACAGGCACAGATACGTTCACCCAGGCGTGCATCCTCAACACCAATTACGACGCAGCTTGCCACATCAGGGTGATTAGCGATAAACGACTCAATCTCTGCGCAACCCACCTTTTCACCGGCACGATTAATTTGCTCTTTGAGCCGACCTTCCACGACGAAGTTGCCCGCATCGGTCAGGCGCACCAGGTCACCAGAACGGTAAAAATGATCCGGTGTGAACGCCTGCAGGTTTTGCGCTTCAGCGCGATAATAGCCGCCGATAGTATAGGGGCCGCGGGTAAGAAGTTCACCGGAGACTTCGATTCCTACGGGAAGTCCATCCTGATTCACCACTCTTATTTGGTCCGCATCCGAAATCGGACGACCCTGAGTGTGTAAAATTACGTCATCGCTATCATCAAGCCGTGTGCAACAAATTAGTCCCTCAGCCATACCGAAAACTTGCTGCAGCTGACAGTCAAAGGTGGGTTTGACTTTTGCTGCCAGTTGACTATCCAGCCGTGCTCCCCCTACCTGAATAAATTGCAAACTGGAGAGGTCACTTTCATCCCATGCCCGACACTCCAGCCACAGGGTGACAAGCGGTGGTACCAGTGCAGTGAAAGTGACTTTCTCCTGCTCAATAAGAGGGAACACTTCATCACAGCCTGAGGTTTGCGCCAGCACCACTTTGCCGCCTGAGAATAGCGTGCCCAGCACTCCCGGGCAGGAGAGGGTGAAGTTGTGTGCCACAGCCAATGTCGCCAGATACACACTTTGGCTGGAAAGCTGGCAGATCTCCGCCATGCGACGTGCGTTGTAAAAGTAATCGGCGTGCGTGCGTGGTATTAATTTGGGCGTACCGGTGCTGCCACCAGAAAGGAGGAGGAGGGCAATATCTTCTGCATGCGGTGCAGGCAAAGGCTGGGGCTCGGACTGAAACGCTGTCATCACTGAGTCTGCATCGTCATGGATATTCACCTGCCAGCGTTGCATACCGGGATGTTTAACTGCCATATCCGATGCCAATGTTTGATAGTCATGCCCAAGATAGTGATGAGGATAAAACCAGGCTTTGGGTTCTGCCAGTTGACTCAAGGCATCAATGTCTGCCGCTTTCTGGCCAGGCATGGCAAGAATCGGGCGTGCGCCGAGACGGAACAGAGCGAACAGTGTTGCCACGAGGCCAATACAGTTTGGCAACTGCAGCAACACATTATCTTGTGAGCGAATCCCACGCGCGGCTAATCCCGCAGCAAGTCTGTCGGCCAGATTATCCAGCCCGGCGTAACTCAGATGCTGCTTTCCTGCCACCAGTGCTATGCTGGTGGGTTGCCGAATTGCCCACTGGCGTAACTGTTCGCCCAGTGGTTGATCGACCCAATAGTCATTTTGTCGATAGTGTTCACGCTCACTGTCACTCCAGGCGCTGTAACGTTGACGTTCGTTCATCATCTTTCTCCTTGCCGAAAAAGGATTGCCGACTACTGGCCGGCAATTACATCAAAAGTCCCAGCTAAATTTGGCAATCACCTGACGGCCTGCACCCCAGAAACAGCCTGTATCGGTGGAATAGCAACCCGCGACAACTTTGCGGTCCAGCAGGTTTTGTGCTGTCAGTTGCACTTTGCCAGCGCGTAAAGAAGGATCGAGTTTGCCGAGCTCATAACGAATTGAAGCATCCATCAGGCCATAACCCCCGGTGTTAAACTGATTGTCCATGGTCCCTCCTTTGGTGCCGCCGCTGAAACGCCCCCCCACAGCGACGCCTAAACCCTCAACCTCTGTGCCTGCTGGCGCCTGCCAGTCCAGCCATAGCGCACCAAATGTCCGTGGTACGCGCAGTGGGGTTTTGCCTTCGCGTCCTTGAGTGTCCTGGGTGTACTTCACCTGCTGCAGTGTGTAGCTACCGATCACACTGAACTGTTCGGTTAAGGCGCCCCGTGCCTCCAGCTCCAGCCCGCGTGCACGAATTTTTCCGCCCTGGGTCTGGAAAGCGGAATTCGCCGGATCAGTGCTCAGGCTCTTGTCCTGTGTCAGGTTGTACACAGCGGCAGAAAGCAGGGTCGTGGTGCCCGGTGGCTGATACTTCACGCCAAACTCATAGAGTTCGCCGCGACTGGGTTTAAAGGGTTGTTGATCGCGAGAAAGACCGGCAACCGGCTGGAAAGATTGCGCCCAGGTGAAATAAGGCGAGATGCCATTGTTAAACAGATAATTCAGGCCAACACGTCCCGTGGTGGCCTGATCGTGTTGCTCGTAATTCTGGCCGTAGAGAAAATCTTTATTGATGATTTTGCTCCAGTCGTGGCGGATACCCACCGTGGTACGCCACTGCTGCCAGGCAATCTGGTCCTGCAGATAGACGCCCGTTTGCGTGGATGAAACGCGGCTATCCTGCCACAGCGCGGTTGGGCCAAATTCGGCGACACCATAGTCAGGATGATAAATATCAAGAGATGACACGCTGCCACTACCGTAGTAAGTTTGGCCGCGCATATGGTCAACGCCCACACCCGTCAGTAACTCATGACTCAATGCACCGGTATCGAAAAAACCGTGGATCTGATTATCAAAATTGAGTGTGTTGTAATGCTCGTCAGAGACTGCGGTATTGCGGCTAATGGTGCGCATATCGTCGTTCAGACCTGACATGATCACTGCATCATAATTGGACGTTTCGCCGAAATAGCGGCCTTTTAAGACCGTGGACCAGTCTTCGCTGAAATTATGGGTGTAGCTGTAGCCCACGGTTGATTGTTTACGACTAAAGGTGTTGTGGTTTGGCTCACCCGGGTAAGCATCCCGCGGCAGTTTGCCATTTGGGTTGGTGAACACCGTGCCATAGGCAGGCAAAGAAGTGATCACCCCCAAATCCGGGTCGTACTGAAAGCGTGAGTAAAGCGTAAGACTGTTGTTGTCATCAGGATTAAAGGTGATGGAGGGGGCCAGCGCATAGCCTTTGAGTTTCGTGCCCTGCTGCATGCCGTCGGCGAGATGGCCGGTGGCGACGAAGCGATAGAGTACGCTTCCGCTGTCATTCACTGCGCCACCAAAGTCCAGGCCGACCCGTCCGTAATTCTGCGTACCACCTTCAACTTCTACATGACGAATCGTTTCACGCGTCGGCAATTTGCTGGTGAGAGCAATGACACCGCCGGGATTTGATAACCCATACAGCACGGACGCGGGTCCGCGTAAGACATCGATCTGTTCCAGAAGGAAAGGGTCGACCTGCTGCACACCAAAGAGCAGGCCATTGGTATTGCGTAAACCATCCTGAAACACATCGGAATAGCCAGTGTCGCTGTAATTAAACCCGCGAATAGTGAACTGATCAAGTGCGGTTACGCCGCCCCATTGCTCGGCCGCCACGCCTGGCGTGTAGCGCAGTGCTTCGTTCAGGCTGCGTGAGTTTTGGTCATTCATCTGCTGACGGGTGATCACTGACACTGATTGCGGTGTTTCCACCAGCGGTGTCGTGGTTTTAGTTGCGCTGCTGCTTTCCTTTGCCGAAAGCCTGCTTCCGTGTGACACCTCATCCTGTGCTATCACTGTTATGGTCGAATTATTTTGCTGCGCCCAGGCACTTTGCAGCGCGAGGGTGAATAATGAAAGTGAAAGGCCCGTTACTGCGCGTTGTGTGATTTTTTTTCCTGCCAAATACGAAGCGGTGCGTTCCATAACAATCCTCTGCCTGAAAATAATAAAAGGTTTTCTTAATGCTTATTTTGAGAATGATTATCAATAGTGTTGGTGGTTATGTAATGATATAACATATGACGTGGTCATTAATGAAGCGGAAATTTAAAGATTTCGTTAAGGGAGAGGCGGGGATATGAACCAGAGTTTAACCAGAAGAACACTGATAAAAACAATGGGTATTGGCGCGGGTATCGCGCTCAGCAATGGGTTTTTACCGCTGGCATGGGCAGATGAACCCAAGCCGCGAAGAGGTGGAATACTGCGTGCCGCGTTCGCAGGTTCCAGCAGTGATTCAACCGACGTGTTGCGATCCACCAACAGTAATATCGACTATGTACGCGCACGCTTAGTGTGGGATTCATTAGCGGAAGTAGACAATCAACGTATCGTATGGCGCCTGATGGAATCTGCAGATCCTAATCACGATGCGACTCGCTGGACCGTAAAACTTCGGCAGGGCGTCACATTCAGTGATGGTCGTCAACTCACCAGCAAAGATGTGATGTTCAGCCTGCGTACCTGGATGAGCCAGCCGGGTAGCCAAAGTGGCTGGCTGAAGCCGCTCGATCTGACGGCATCACGTCTTGAGGATGATCGCACACTGACATTGCAGTTGCACAAACCGGTGGGTTCATTTGATTTATTACTGGCGCAGTCAATCTTTATTTTTCCAGAAAATACGCAGGACTTTACTGCGGCAGTGGGGAGTGGACCTTACATACTCAAATCCTGGTCACAGGATAAAAGTGTGTTGCAGGCGCGTTCAGACTATTGGGATGCGGCAAACGGTGGTCCGTGGCTGGATGAGATTCAACTCTACAGCGTCGGTGACACCACTGCACGTCTCAACGGTTTGAAAACGGGGCAGTTTGATTATGTGGGGGGGATGGCGCTACTCACCGCGCGATCAGAGCAAGCTAATCCGGCAGTGAAACTGTGGCACTCTCCGAAATCGGAGATGAGCAATCTGGCATTTAGTATGAATCTCAGTAAGGCGCCCTTTAATCACGCCGCGGTTGTCGAAGCGCTGAAATATGCGATTGACCGGGAAACGATGGTACGCGCAGTGACCATGGGATTAGGCGAAGTCGCAAATGATGCCCTGGGCGCGGGGCAACCGTGGTTCAATGGGGAATTGCCGACCCGCCATTACGATCCTGAACGTGCCCGTGCGCTGTTGCAGAAGGCAGGCATAGCCTCTGTTGCTGCAAAGATACGCACCAGCGACTACGAATACGGTACGGCCGAAAGCGCTACATTACTGCTACGCCAGGTAAAAGGGACGGGATTTGATCTGCAACTGGACCGCGTTCCCGCTGCCGATTACTACAGCGATTTTAATCTGCTGCTGAATACACCATTACAAACCAATCTCTATCGCCCGATGCCGCTGCCCGTTGCGTTGCCATTCTATTATGGCCATGCGGCTCCCTGGTCATTCACCGGCCCGGCTACGCCGCAACTTGACGATCTGATGAATGCGATGCAGGCAGCACGCGGTGATGCGTTGCGCCAGCGTGTTGCTGATGTCCAGCACTACCTGTGGCAGCATGGCGGTGACGCGATATTTGCGCGAATTCCGTCTATTGCCGCTTCTGCACCAGGTGTGTTTGGCGTCAAAGCGGCTGGCTTCTTTGACTATCCGCTGCTGCGTGATGCCTGGCTGCGTTCAGCATGAAGTGTCAGGTTTTAATTAAGCGCCTGCTATGGCGTGCATCGCAGACGGTTTTCACCTTGTGGCTTCTTTCGGTGATGATCTTTTGTGCCATGTCGCTGGTTAAAGGTGATGCTGCCAGCCAGCGTCTGGCGGGGACGGGGAGTCGCGAGCAGGTGACGGCGTTACGCGCGCAACTGGGTCTTGATCAGCCTTTAGCTGCACGCTATCTGCAGTGGGCCAAGGGTGTCATGCACGGTGACTGGGGGACCAGCTACTTAAACGGGCGATCCGTAAGTACGCTCATTCGCGAGCGTGGAGGGAGCTCACTGGCATTAGGGGCCAGCGCCAGCGTGTTGCTGGTGGTGATCGCCCTGGGTTTAGGCATCTATTGTGGGCTTCATCCAGGCAGTGTCATCGACAGGGGCATCAGTCTTCTTTCCCTGGGATTCGCGGCGTTACCGGAATTTGTGACGGGCACACTGTTGGTAATGGTGTTTTCGTTAACGCTTCACTGGTTGCCTGCGCTTTCGCTTCTCTCCCCGGGCCAGTCGTTGTGGTCACAGTGGTCACTGTTTATTTTGCCAATAATGACACTGCTCAGTGTCGCGTTAGCGCAGAACATCAAACTGGTCCGCCTTGGTGTTATGCGTGCTTCTCAGTCTCCAGCCTGTGAATGCGCCCGGTTGAATGGAATAGCGGAATACCGCGTGGTATTGCACTGGATCCTGCCCGAAGCATTAGGCCACTGTTTACCGGTCCTGGCACGTTACATCACTTATCTGTTTGCTGGCGCACTGGTTGCAGAAAAACTGTTTGGCTGGCCAGGCCTGGCAGCGGCACTTCTTAATGCCACGCTATCGCGCGATACGCCAGTGGTGATGGGCATCTCGATGGTGATGTGTACACTGACGGTGCTACTGAATCTCCTCGCGGATAGTTTGACCGGGCTGCTTAACCCTGCTGCTTTCCGGGGAGGGCGCGATGCGTAAACGGCCATATGCAGGATTCGTCTTCTTCAGCCTGATGGCATTCATCGGTCTTATCGGCCCCTGGCTGGCACCTTATGCGATCGATGAGATACGTGATATGCCCTTTGCTTCGCCAAATTCAGCGGCGTGGATGGGGACAGATTATCTCGGCGCAGACGTCTTCAGCCGCCTGCTCAGCGGTGGTCAACAACTCTTATTGCTGGCCTGCCTGAGCGTATTACTGGCCTGGCTGATTGGCGGACTGATGGGGATGCTTGCGGCGTTGAAAGGACGCTGGATTGAACGGATGTTGTTGTTGCTGGCTGACATCCTGCTCAGTATTCCGGGGCTGCTGTTACTGACACTGGTGGTCACCGTTAGCGGGCGCGGTTATACGGCCGCAGTGGTTGCGGCGATATTGGTGATGGTGCCCGATATTTTCCGTCTGGTTCGTGCCGCGACGTTGCAACAATTACAGCAAGATTACGTCGACATGGCGCGCTGTCGGGGGGAGTCACTGGCAGCGATTCTCTTTCGGGAGATCATGCCTAACCTGTTACCCCTGCTCAGTGCAGATGTTGGCCTTCGCCTGCTGGCAGCCATTTTCATTTTGGCCACCGCCAGTTTCCTTGGGCTGGCGGCGCAACAACCCCTGGCTGACTGGGGGCTGATGATCATGGAGAACCGTCAGGGGTTATCGTTTCAACCCTGGGCAACCCTCGCGCCGATCTTTGCTATCCTGCTGCTGCTTATTCCTCTGAACCTGAGTCTGGATGGATTGTTTGTTTATGCGCGCAGAAGATATGCGCCTCCTCCGGTGGCCTCGTTTTCGCACGCACAAAGCATTGCCGATAGCAGGCTAAATATTCAACAGCTTAGCGTGGAACTTCCTGAACAGACGTTGATCAACACCGTTTCGCTGCAGATAAAAAGGGGGGAAATTGCGGCGCTGGTTGGTACTTCAGGCAGTGGTAAAAGTACTTTGCTGCGTGCGGCACTGGGGCACTTTCCTGACGCCACAACTGCCATTCGCGGTGAGGTATGGCTCGCGGGGCAGTCGCTCTTTTCAATCAATGCCCGAGCATTGAGAAAGCTGCGTGCCCGGCACGTTGGCTTTGTACCGCAAGATCCCCGTCTGAGCATGGTACCTTCGCAAACGCTGGGCACGTATTTACGATGGATGGCCGCGCGTCGCGGACTCACAGATGCTCAACGCGATCAGCAGGTGGCGTCTCATTTCCGTCAACTGGGGCTGCCCGATGATGCGGCTTTTTTGCGGCGTTATCCACATCAAATCTCTGGCGGACAACTGCAACGCGTGATGGCAGTGGCTGCTATGCTTGGCTATCCTGGCTTGCTACTGATGGATGAGCCGACCAGCGCGCTGGATGGATTGAGTACCCAGGCGGTGATGCACTGGATCGCCTCCACTGCGCGCGCGCATCAGATGAGCGTGCTGTTTGTCGCACACGATTTACCACAGGCGAGTCAGATAGCCGACCGGATTCTGGTGATGTCAGAGGGGGAAGTGGTTGAACAACAATCCACTCAGGCATTTTTGCGCACACCTGGTACCCAGGCCGGTCAGCGCCTGCTCAATGCCTGGTTGCCTTGCCCCATCCCTGAGCAGGAAGCCTCCTCTGCTCAGGTCGTCCTGAGTGCTGAGGCCGTAGGGGCTGCTTATGGCGGACGCACTGCACTGACCTCAGTACAGTTTTCTCTGAGACGTGGTGAGACACTGACCATTGCGGGCCGATCCGGCGGCGGTAAAACCACTCTTATGCGCATTCTGGCAGGTTTACAAACTGATGCCACCGGCACCTTAAGTCTGCATAACATGCCGCTACCTCTCAGCATTCATCAACGCAGCCCGTCGCAAAAATGGCAGCTGCAATATGTCGCACAAAATCCCGCCAGCTCCCTGAATGCTTTCTATAGCGTGCGTGCGTTGCTGCGCCGTCCTCTGCGTCTCAGCGATCCTACATTAAGTGCTGAACAGTGTGAACAGAGGGTCATCAGCGTGATGGCGCAGGTCGGGCTTGAGGCCCATTTGCTTGCTCGAAAACCGTCGCAACTCTCCGGCGGTCAGCAGCAGCGTGTGGCACTTGCGAGAGCATTAATTACCCGCCCTGACGTGTTGTTGTGTGATGAAGTGACCAGCGCCGTAGATGGGCCGACGCGTATGGGGCTGACCCTGCTGTTGCAAAAGTTGCAACAGCAGGGTATCGCTCTGTTAATGGTCACTCATGATTTGACCCTTCCAGTACAGTTGGGTGGTTTACTCATGGTCGTCGAGCACGGGCGGGTTGTCGAACAGGGGCGCGTTTCCGAATTGCTTGCAAGGCCCACGCATTCCGTGACATCCCGGCTCATTTCAGCAGTACAACTTACAGAGGAGACAACGCGTTGACTTCCCCCTGGATACGAACATTAAGCGGATACATTAAGCCTGAGTTGCAACTGTTTTGTCTGCCGCACGCGGGCGGCAACGCTGGTCTCTATCGCGGCTGGCGTGAACATCTTCCGCCGGAAATAGAATTGAATGTGATCTGCTATCCCGGTCGTCTGGAGCGTTGGCAGCATCCCATCCCCGCGACAATGCCGGAGCTGGTGGGGGAAGTCTCGCGGGCTATTGCTCCGCATCTTGGCGAGAACTGGGCTATTTTCGGCCACAGTATGGGAGCCGTTGTCGCGCATGAAACGGTTCTGGCATTGAAATGCGATGATTTACCTCCACCGCAACTGTTGGCGGTGTCCGCCCGTGAGGCGCCGCAGTTTCATCAGCCCGGCCTTTTACATCAACAGGATGATGAAGCACTGTGCCGTGAGTTACTGCGCCTGGACGGCACCGATCCCGTGTTGTTGACCCTACCCGAGATGCGCGAACTCATTCTGCCCACGATGCGGGCGGATTATGCGTTGATTGAGCAGTGGCAACTGAGTTCCAGACAGCTGCTGTCATGTCCCATCGCCGCCTTCATGGGCAGCGAAGATCCGGAACTTGATCAGCAGCAGGCGGAAGGATGGGCAAGCTGGACAACAGCCAGTTTCACCCTGGACTGTTTTTGCGGTGGACATTTTTACTTCAGGGAACACTTACAGCCACTTCTTTCAAGATTACTGGCACGCTTAAGTGAGGTTCAGACACTGTCCTGAGTCTGTTCTGGCTGTGGTTGTACCGGACGAATCAACCACAGTGCCGCCAGACCAGCGAGGGCGCTTGCAACGGCGGCAACGCGGAATGAGAGGTTTAATCCATCTACCCATGCCCGCAAGGCCCGTTGCTGCAATTCGGGCACGGCATTCAGCACATCAAACTGCGCGCTGCTGATGGCCTGAAGGGCTGATGCAGGCTGACTGATACCAGTGGCACTTAACAGGGAGAGCGGCAAAGCTTGCTGGATCACATGGTTGAGTAACAGTCCAAACAACGCGATACCCACGGCGGTACCGAGCGGGAAGAACGTATTTGCAGTGCCCGATGCTGCGCCAGCCTGATGTGCAGGAACAACACTAACAGCAAGATCCATCAGATGCGGCATGGTTAATCCAGCACCGATACCCAGCATCAACAGCAGCGGAAGGATCACCAGCCAGTCGCTGTGGATTTGCACATGGCTACTGAGGGTCAGACCGAGAGCCACAATGAACATGCCAATTGCCAGCACTATGCGGACTGGAATCAGTCTTGAAAGCGGACCACTTAATCCGGCGGCGACCACCATCGCCAGTGACTGACTCAAAAGAATCAAACCGGTGTGCCACGCCGAATAGTGCAACAGGCCGCTCAGCCAAAGCGTAATAAACGGCAGCAAGCCAAAACTGAAAATGCGGCCTGCAAAGCTGAGCAGGATTGCCGCCAGGAACGTAGGGATGCGAAACAAACGTAAATGCAGCAGGGCGCGATCGCCCCGCTGAGCCTCAATCCATAAAAACAATAAAGCCGAAGCGATCCCGATGAGCAGTGCAAGGCGGACAAAGGGAGTGGCATCAGATGAAAAGTTGAGTACGGCGTAGTTGAGGCTAAACAGGCTGAGAGTGACGAAAACCGCGCCAGCAACATCGACAGGATAACGCGGTGCGGGTACGGGTTTTTCATCAACATGGCGCAGGGTGAGAAAAATGATCAGTAATCCGACGGGGATGTTGATGGCAAACAGCCATGGCCAACTGGCCCATTGGATGAGTATACCGCCAATCAGGGGGCCAGTTGCTGCTGACACGGCTCCCCCTGCGGCAAATAATCCCACCGCGCTGGTGCGAATCTTGGGTGATTCACCCTCACAGGCACTGGCAATCAGTGCCAGCGCAGTCCCCAATACCATGGCACCGCCAGCGCCCTGGAGTATACGGGCAACGATCAACGCATTGATGGTAGGTGCCAGTGCGCAGCCCAGTGAAGCCAAAACAAATAATCCATTACCACACAAAAATATCGGGCGCCGACCCAGCCGGTCGGAGATGGCGCCAGCCAGCAATAACAAGGCAGCAAAGCTCAGGGTATATCCATTAATTACCCACTGTAACTGTGCGAGATTAGTAAGGAAACCTTCACCTATTTTTGGTAGCGCAATATTCACGACTGTGATGTCCAGCGTCATGATAGCAGCACTCAATGCGGCCACCAGTGTGGTCCATCTACGATTTTTTGCCTGTTCTTCATTCATTAACATGCCGTTATTCCTTATTTTCATCCCGTCATTTACAAATTGTATTAAAAAACCATCGTGATAATGATTATCATTTATATTTGTCTTCAGTAACGTTATAACATATAAATATTTGCGGCAATACGTTAAGCCAACCCTGCGATATAAATTTTTTTAATGGCTTTATGATGTAATTGAGAGAAGGACAAGGACTATGGCAAGTACCCTTCAGCACAAAATATGCACAGATATGGCCCCCTTTCTCCCCGGCATATTGCCGGATCGCCTCGCTAATGACTGCGACCTGATCGGCCTCGGGCTCGACTCACTGGCGATGATGAAACTGGCCGCTATGTGGCGTCGGCAAGGTTACGATGTGTCGTTTGCCCGCTTGATTGAACAGCCACGCCTGGATGCCTGGCTGGCTTTGATGACGAAACAAACACCACCCGCGGAGCAGGAAAAAAAGGCAGTGTTGCCAGGCACAGATGAAAACGAACCTTTCCCTCTGGCGCTCATGCAGCATGCATACTGGGTGGGACGCGACAGTGCTCAGCATCTGGGGGGCGTTGCTGCGCATTTCTACCATGAGTTCGATCTACCGCAACTGGATGTTGCACGCCTGGAAAATGCGGTACATCAGTTGATTGCCCGTCACGGTATGCTAAGGGTGGCCATTCTGGAGGAGGGGCAGCAGCAGGTTCTTGAACACGCGAAGTGGCCCGGGCTTAGGGAATATGATTTACGCCAGGAGACAGCAGATACCGCCACCCTGCGAATGGAGGCGATTCGCGCCGCGCTGTCACATCGCCAGCTAAATATTGCGCAAGGCGAGGTGTTTGATGTGCGTGTGACGCATAAGCCCGCCGCCCTCGGTGGTGGTTGCCGCCTGCATTTTAATCTCGACATGATCGCGGCGGATGCCTTGAGCCTGCGCGTTCTGTTGGACGATCTGGCGAGGCTCTATCTGGAGCCGCAACAGCCGCTGCCTGTGCTGGATCTCTCGTATTGCCAGTATCAACAACTACGCCACGCCTGGCTGCAGGAACCGCAGCAGCAGGCGCGCTACGCACAAGACAAGCAGTGGTGGCTGGAGCGTTTAGCCGATTTGCCTGGCGCACCGATGTTACCCAGCGTTGGGTTAAACCCGGACAATGCGCAGCAGACGGTGGTCCGTCGCCATCGCTGGTTTGATGCCAGGGCCCGTCAACAGCTGGAGACCAGTGCGCGTGAACATCAACTGACCTTGCCGATGATGATTGCCGCTGCGTTTGCCGAAATGCTGACACAGTTCAGTGACGACGAAGATTTCATTCTTAACCTGCCGTTGTTCAATCGTGAACCCCTGCACACCAGCGTACCTGCGCTGGTGGGAGATTTCACTTCGTCAGTGTTGCTGGAATGGCGGGGCAGCAACCCCGGCAGTTTCCTTGAACGCGCGCAACGCCTGCAACAGCAGTTCCGTCAGGATGCGGCACATCCCTGTTTTTCCGGCGTAGAAGTGCTGCGTGAAGCGGCACGCGTGCGCGGTCAGCAGCAGTTTGCTCCCGTGGTATTTACCAGCGCTTTGGGACTGGGAGAGCTGTTCAGCGAACGCGTCCAGCAGGCCTTTGGGCAGCCCGGCTGGATTGTTTCACAGGGGCCACAGGTGTGGCTGGATGCGCAAATTACCGAGTTAAATCAAGGTATTCTGGTGAACTGGGATGCGCGTGAGTCCCGTTTTCCAGCGGGCATGCTTGATTTGATGTTCAATCAATTTACAGGGCTGATTGAGGCACTCATCGCCAGTGAACAGGCGTGGCAACAGTCGGTGCAGAGTGCGTTACCCTCAGCACAACAGGTCGTACGCCAGCGGGCGAATGCCACCGATGCCCCTTTACCTGAGAGCGATTTGCACAGCGCTTTCTTTCGTCTGGCACAGCTGCAGCCGGAAGCTCCCGCGTTGTTTGGACCCCATCAGGTGCTCAGTTATGGTGAGTTGGCTGAACGTGCACGCCGCCTGGCGACGCATCTGCTCAATCAGGGCGTGCAGCCAGGGGAACTGGTGGCGATCGCTTTGCCCAAAGGACAGGAGCAGATCATTGCGGTGTTGGGGGTACTTGCCAGCGGTGCTGCGTGGCTACCGCTCAACCACCTGCAACCGGAGCAGCGCATTAAAGCCATCCTGCAAAATGCCGGGGTGAAACAGGTTATTGACCAACTACCGGATGAAGATTCGCGGCTCCCTCTGGCGGAAGTCACTCACAGCGATCCGCAGCATCTGGCTTACGTTATTTACACCTCTGGCTCAACCGGCACGCCGAAAGGGGTGGAGATCAGCCATCTGGCAGCTAAAAACACCATCGACGATCTTAACCGCCGCTATCCACTGGGCGATCGCATGCGCACTCTGGCGGTGTCGGCGCTGAGCTTTGACCTGGCGGTGTACGATATCTTCGCGCCGCTGTCAGTGGGTGGGGCGGTGGTATGCATTGAGGATGAGAGCTGGCGCGACGCGCAGCGCTGGGTGACGTTGATACGGCAGCATCAGGTCAGCGTACTGAACTGTGTGCCCGCCATTGCGGAGATGACGTTCACCAGTGCCGCTGCGGATAACCTTACGTTACCACTCAGGATTGTGCTGCTGGGCGGCGACTGGGTCCCGCTTGATTTGCCGAAGAAGTTACGCATAGTCGCTGAGCAGTGTCGCTGTATTGCGCTGGGCGGCACGACTGAAACGGCGATCCACTCGACGGTTCAGGAGATCACCACTGTGCCGGCTGAATGGCGCTCGGTGCCTTACGGATATCCGCTTAACAACGTTCGTTGCCGTGTCGTGGACAGCCTGGGCCGGGATCGCTGTGACTGGGTCAGCGGTGAACTGTGGATTGGCGGCGCAGGCGTTGCGCTGGGCTATCGCCACGATCCCGAGCGTACCGCCGACCGTTTTGTCGTAGAGAAGGGTGAACGCTGGTATCGCACCGGCGACTTAGCACGCTACCACCCCAGTGGCTCTCTGGAGTTTCTGGGGCGGCGCGATCATCAGGTGAAAGTGCGGGGCTACCGTATTGAGCTGGGCGAAATTGAATCCGCGCTGATTTCCCACCCAGGCGTGGCACGCGGCATTGTTCTGCTCGATGATGAACAACATCTGGTGGCGGCCTATACCAGCCAGCAGCCGGTGGAGAGTGCGGCGCTGCGTCAGCATCTGCAACGTTATCTGCCGCAGGAAATGGTACCGGAACGACTGGTGGCACTGTCTGAACTTCCGCTCAGCCACAACGGCAAAATTGATCGCAATTTACTGCGACAGTTACTGGCCGACCTTACACCGGAAACGGCCCATACCTACGAGGCTGCCTTGCCAGGTGTAGAACAAAAGGTGGCTGCGATCTGGCATAAAACACTCGGTATATTACCGGGTCGTCAGGATAATTTCTTCATGGCAGGCGGTGATTCACTGCTGGCTACCCGTGCCGTGGCAGAACTTCGTCGCCAGGGATTTAGCGATGTTACCCTTTCAAAACTCTTTGCTCATCCGGTATTGGCAGATTTCTGCCAGACATTGAGCGGCAATCAACCGACAACCGCCACGCCTGCCATCGTTCATGATGCTAACGGGCGTTACGATACCTTCCCGCTGACGGATGTGCAGCAGGCTTACCTGTTTGGCCGGGAAAATGAGTTTGCGCTGGGCGGCATTGGCTGTACGTTCTATCGTGAATTTGAGGTTAATCATCTGGATCTCGCACAACTGGAACGCGCGGTGAACCAGTTGATTGTGCGCCATGACATGCTGCGGGCGGTATTCAGTAACGGCCAGCAGCAGGTTCAAAAAGAGGTGCCGCACTATCAGATCCCGCTGTTCAACCAGCCGGGTGAAGATAACATTGGTCTGCAACGCGCAGAATATGCCTCACACAGCTTCGATCCGCAGCACTGGCCGCTCTTTAGCGTCAGCGTGGCGCAGCGGGGTGAAGAGTATCGAGTGGCAATTGCTATCGACAACCTGATCCTTGATGCGCTCAGTATCCTGTTGTTCTATCAGGAACTGGACGCGCTCTATCATCAGCGTTCGTTGCCGACCGTCCCCGCTGTTCAGTTCCGTGATGCGCTACTGGCACGCCTGCCACAGCAGGCGCAACGTGAGGCTGCCTGGGACTGGTGGCGGCCACGTCTCGACCACCTGCCGCTGGCTCCGCAGTTGCCGCTGGCCCGGCAACCTGAAGCGATATCGGTACCGAAGTTTACCCGCCGTGAGTACTGGCTGGGTTCGGAGCGCTGGCAGCAGCTGATGCGAAAAGCCCGCCAACACGGTGTAACACCTTCAGCGGTGATGCTCAACGCATTTGCGACAGTACTGCGGCGCTGGAGCCATCAGCCGGACTTTACCCTCAATTTGACCCTGTTTGATCGTCCTGAAGGCCACGATGATATGACCCAGGTGATGGGTGATTTCACTTCGCTGGTTTTGGTGCCGTGTCGTCATGCCGACGGCGGCTGGCTGGATGAAGTTTGCCAGGTACAACGCGATATGTGGAGCGCGCTGGATCACCGTTCGCTCTCAGCCGTTGAGGTACTCCGTGAACTGGCTCGTCTGCATCAGGCGCCTGAACTGGTGATGCCAGTGGTGTTTACCAGCGCTTTGGGAATTAGCGCAGAACCGGAGCAGGGCATCTTCAGTCAACCCGTTTATGGCCTGTCACAAACGCCGCAGGTCTGGCTGGATCACCAGTTAACCGAGCTGGCAGGCGGTGTCTCGCTGGTCTGGGATGCGGTAGAGGTTCTGTTCCCGGCGGGTATGCTGGATGCGATGTTCACCGCCTATCAGCAGCTCATCCATCATTTATGTGACCATAACTGGCTGCAGTCGCTTCCCGACCTCTTGCCTGTGCCCCAGCGTCAGGTGCGAGAGGCAATCACTGCCGCTGCACATCGCCCCTATGTAGCGGAAACATTGCATCACGCTTTTTTCCATCAGGCCAGTCAGACACCGCAGCAGGTGGCGTTGATTTGGATGCAAGAGCAGCAAACCTGTCAGCTTTCTTATGCTGAGCTGGCACAGCAGGCGCTGAAACTGGCGCACTGGTTGCAACTGCAGGGGACGCTGACGGGCGATAGGGTGGCGATTTCACTGCCGAAAGGCCCGCAGCAGGTGATCGCGGTGCTGGGGGTGTTGGCTGCGGGGGCCAGTTGGGTACCGATTGGTATCGATCAGCCACAGGCACGCAAACAGGCGATTTTGCAACGGGCTGACGTACGGCTGATGCTCGATCAGGACACGCCCTTGACCGGCGATCAGGCTGTGCAGACGGAAGTCGCGGCGTTGGCTCATCCGGTAGCAATCTCTCCCCAACAGCTGGCGTATGTCATCTTCACATCTGGCTCGACCGGAGAACCTAAAGGCGTTGAGATGTGCCACGCCGCCAGCCATAACACGGTGCACGATTTGCGCCAGCGACTGGCGATACAGCCGCAAGACCGCATTCTGGCGCTCTCGGCACTCGATTTTGATCTTTCGGTATTTGATCTGTTTGCGCCGTTAGGCTGCGGGGCTGCGCTAGTGATGGTGGATGAGGAGTACCGTCGCGATGCAGCTCACTGGATACACTTAATGCAAACTCATCGGGTCACCCTGTGGAATTCGGTGCCAGCGCTGCTGGAGATGCTGCTGACAGCCGCGCAGAACGTCACGTTGCCTGCGCTGCGGGCGTCGTTGATTTCCGGTGACTGGATCCCCCTGTCGCTGCCAGAGAGATTACAAATGAGCGCCCCGGGATGTTGTTTACTGGCGCTGGGGGGCGCCACTGAAGCCGCTATCTGGTCAAACATTTTCCCGGTGACCACGATCAAACCTGACTGGCGTTCGCTCCCTTATGGTTACCCGCTACATAATCAGCGTTGGCGTGTGCTTAATGCGGTCAATGCCGATTGTCCTGACTGGGTGGAAGGCGAACTGCTCATCGGCGGTGCGGGTTTGGCTCGCGGCTATCTCGGCGATCCAGCGCTGACTGAGGCTCGTTTCCCTGTGCTTGATGGCGAGCGCTGGTATCGTACCGGCGACCGCGGCCGCTACTGGCCAGACGGTACGCTGGAGTTCATGGGTCGACTGGATACGCAGATGAAGCTGCGCGGCCATCGCATTGAGGCCGGTGAGGTTGAACAGGCATTGCAGACGCTTAAAGGCATCGACCAGGCGGTGGTCTCATTGTGGCACGATGGCATCACACAGCGACTTGTAGCTGCCGTCGCCCCCCACACCCCTACCCGTGTCGAGCAGGATGAGGTATTCCATCCTGACAGTACTCAACGCGGTCTGTTGCAGTATGAATCAGCGGTGGTCGAACACATTCTGACGGAGCTCCTGCAACTGCCCGCGGAAGTCGGTGCCGTCTGGCAAGTGAACGCGCTTCAGCCCGATGAAAAGGGCGAGCAGGTGCTGCAGCTGTGGCTGAAATGGCTGGTGTCGCGTGGTGTGGTTCAGCCACAGGATACACACTACATTGCCACTGGAACCGCTGCCGTGATCGCCAGACCTGAAACGGCGCAGATCGTTGCGGCACGCACCCGTTATGCCAGCTGGCGCGCCATGTTGCGGGGTGAGCAGGACCATGTCGCACTGCTGACCGACAGCGTATTCAGCCCTGCCAGCCTGTCGGCCGCGGATGATGAGACACGGCAATGGTTGTCACAGCTGGCGCTGCATGTTAACAGCCTGCACCACCAGAGCGGCAAGCCGATCAACATCGTGGAACTCAACGGGGCCAGCGGTCAGCACAGCGCTGCGCTGCTGGCGCGCCTGCCGCAGGACAGCGTGCATTACACCTTGCTGGAATCCTCCCCATTGGCGCTGGAGCAAGCGCGGGCTCAACTCGCAAACAGTGGTCATCAGATCGATTTCATGTTGCTGAATGAACTGTATGTGCCGGAAGAACTGCAAAACTCGGCTGACATCGTGCTGGCGGCGAATGCGTTGCACCGCTACATCCAACCCTTACATGGGCTGAAGGCAGCTTCTCAGTTGCTGAGGCCTACAGGAGAGCTGTGGATGATGGAGCGACAGTGCCTGACACCGGTTGCCATGATCAGCGCCGGGCTGCTGGCGGGAGGATATGGCAATAGCAGAAAAGATCCGCTGCGTACTGGCGCGGTATGGCTGCAACGAGCTCAGGCCAGTGGTTTTACATCCTGTGAGTGCAACCTCAGCGGTCTCGCCGCCACTTTAACTCTACGCCCTTCACATCATCATACGCTGCCCGATAACTGGTCGAGTCAGCTGGCGGAAAAACTGACCAAAGCCATGGTGCCGGAGCGGTTGGTTCTGCTGACACATCTGCCATTGACCGCAAACGGTAAGGTTGATCGTAAGCGCCTGCAATCACTGTATGACAATCTGCCCAGGTCACAACAACAGCAGGAAACACTCAGTCAAACTGAAGAAAAACTAGCTCAGCTATGGGGAACATTACTTGGCATTACGCCGCACATCGGCCGCCAGCAGGGCTTTTTCGAATTAGGGGGGGATAGTTTGCTGGCCACACGCCTGATTAACCTTATCCGTGATGAATTTGCCGTCGATATCGCGCTGCGAAAAATCTTTAGCGCACCTGGCCTGCAGGCAATGGCTGCCGGGATTGAGGCACAGCAGGCTCAGGCTGCCACCATGGAAGGAGGTGTTCTGTGATTGGTATTTTGGGAGGATTTGGTACCGTAGGCAGCGAGGTCGCACGTATCCTGCATCAGTGGGGGGAAACTTCGCTGCGCGTGGGAGGGCGTCACCCGCAACCTGTCGCCTGGGCCCAAAGCTGCTATGTGGATGTAAGTGACGAAGAAAGTCTCATGGCTTTCGCCACCGACTGTCGGTTGATCGTGAACTGTGCTGCGCCTTCGGCACGGCTGTCACAACAGGTGGCGAACCGACTGCATGCCGCAGGTATTCCGCTGGTTGACGCAGGAGGAATTGATTGTCCGGCAGCGTTAAAACCTCCGGTTGGACGGCATCCGGGCAGCGCGTTGTTCGCAGCAGGCGCATTGCCAGGCTTGTCCGGCATTCTTCCTGTGTGGCTGGCGCGTACGCTTGACCGCGTCGATGTGTTGCACTGCTGGTTTGGCGTGTTTGATCGTTTCACCCCAGGCGGAGCAGAAGACTATCTTGAGGGTGTGCTGCGCACGCCAGCCTCTCAGCATACCCTGCCGCGGCGACAGTCCAACGTCATCCTGCCTTTCTTTCCACGCCCGGTGCTGCTGCAGCCGTATGAAGATGAGGAGTCGCTCCGGGTCACCGAACAACTGGCGCTTCGTTACAGTCGATGGTATCTCGCACTTGATGGTGAACACCTGGCCCGCGCGTTAGAAACAGCGCGTGTATTACCACGAGAGGCAGCAATACAGGCGGTGGTGGAGGGGGCGACACTGGATGTGGCGGGTCGACATGCATGGGTTAACTTTTTGATCCAGGTAGATGGCGTGCGTCAGGGCACTAGCACCACGTTAACCTTATTGCTGAGAGCGCCGGGCATTGCTCAGTTAACCGCCGCCTGTGCGGCGGCATGCGCTAAATGGCTGCTGAAGTCACCTGAGCCAGTCCTGGGGCTGGCAGCCGAATGCATCGATATCGAAGCGTTCATGCTGCTGTTCTGCCAGGAGCAAATCGGTATTGATATTGAGTTGTTTGACCGCGGGATTGAGCATTTAAACGAAATGAGCGGAGGTGCGCTATGAACGCGGTACCGTTAAAGGTGCTGGTGTGTGGCTCCACTTTTGGCCAGTTCTGGTTGGCAGCACTGCAGCGTTATCCACTGCGCTTTAAAGTGGTGGGGCTACTGGCGAGCGGCAGCGAACGTAGCCGTGATTGCGCGCAACGCTATGACATTCCGCTCTACACCGATATCGCCTCATTACCTGAAGACATTGACCTGGCCTGCGTGGTGTTGCGTGCTACCGTGATGGGCGGTGCAGGCAGCGTTCTGGCACAGCAACTGATGGCCAGGTGCATTCATATCATTCAGGAGCAGCCCGTACATCATGATGAGGTGGTGGCGAACCTGCGCTCAGCGCGTGAATTCGGTGTGCAGTATCGGGTCGGCAACCTCTATCCACATCTGCCGGCGGTGCAGCAGTTCATTCAGTCTGCCCACCGCCTACTGCGGCGGCAAAAGCTTCAGTTTATTGATGCTGCGTGTGCCAGCCAGGTGGCGTTCCCACTGATCGCGATACTGGTGGAAGCCCTTGGTGCACCTCGCCCGTGGCAGTTTCATGCCCAGGCACAATTACCAGAGGCACCTTTCCAGGTGGTGCAGGGACAGTTGGCCGGAATCCCCTTAACGTTGAGTGTACATAACGAAGTCGATCCGCAGGACCCTGACAACCATTTCCAGCTGTTGCAACAGATCACGCTGGGCTTGCCCGCGGGACGGTTATCGTTGATCGATACACATGGACCCGTGATGTGGTTCCCGCGTTTGCATATCCCTGAGGCGGTAAAACGCGACCGCGATTTTAGCAGCCCGCAATCAGCACATCTGATGGAAGAGACCAGCGCCATTATCGGCGAGGTCCAGCGTGCCAGCTGGCGCACCACATTGGCGGAACACTGGCCAGAAGCCATTGCCCAGGATTTACTGGCGCTGGCGGAGAGCATCCTGTCTCCTGATGCCCCCCGCTGGAGTCCGCAATCCCTGTTAGCTCAATGTCAGATGTGGCAGGCGCTGACCAAAACACTCGGCTATCCGCGCCTAAATCCGGACCAGCGGTTTGAACCTCTGGCGCGTACCTTGCTGCCTGTCACGACCGGGCTGGAACGCAAAGCCACCCCACAGTGGGATTTTACCCAGCGGGCAGAGCTGCTGGTGAGTGGCATTACTGCTCAGCAGGTGACGGATTTTGTCGCGCGGATGGATGAAGCTTGCCTGAACGCCATGCTGTTTAGTCTGCAACAGGGAGGCGCGTTGACGCATCCCGATCAGGGTCACGACCTGCCAGGGATTTTGCAACAACTCCAGGTGGCCGAAGCGCATCACGCCCTGATTGGACGCTGGCTGATGCTGCTGGCCGATGCCGGTCTGGTGATGCAACGAGGCGCGCACTACTTTTGCCGACGAACGATCGGCTATACCGAGCTGCATCACAGCTGGCAGGCGGTGCACAGGGTGTGGGACAACCGCCTGGGCTCTGCCACATTTATCGATTATCTGTGGCAAAACGCGGAAAAGCTGGGTGAGCTGATGCGCGGCGAACAGAAGGCGGCACTGTTGCTGTTCCCGGAAGGCCGTAACGATATAGCCGATGCGGTCTATCGCCATACCATCACCGCCCGTTATCTCAACACCCTGATTGCCGACTGGGTCCTGAAGCAGCTCAGCCAGCGAGCGGCACCGCTAAAAGTACTGGAGATTGGCGCAGGCACCGGTGCCACCACCGAACAGGTACGGGAACGGCTGCATGAGGTGTATGGGGAAACGCCGCCGCTCAACTGGCTGTTTAGCGATGTCTCACGCTTTTTCCTGGTGAATGCGCAACAGCGCTATAGCCATCTCTCCTGGCTCTCGACTGCACTGATCGATATTGACCGCCCCCTGACCGAACAAAGCGTCGCTGCAGATTCCCAGGATCTGCTGGTAATGGCGGGGGTACTGAACAATGCACAGAACAGCGAGCAAACCATTCGTTGGCTGGCTGAGGTGTTACAACCGGGCGGCGTCATGCTAATCACCGAACCGACGCGGGAACATGTGGAAATTCTCACCTCACAGGCCTTTATGATGCCGCCACCACAGGACGACCGGCAGCGCAGTGAACAGCGTTTTCTCTCACCAGAGCAGTGGCAGGATCTGCTGCAGCGCGCCGGGTTGATTTGTGAGGCTTGCCTGCCCGACGAGGGGCATGTGCTCGCACCGCTCGGACAGTGTCTGTTTATCGCGCGGAGGCCAGGCAATGCTTAGGTGCAGCCATATTCTCTGCAAAGTCGATAACATTCGTGCCTGCGTAGCCCAGCTTGAACAGGCTGGGTTCAGCGTGCAGTGGGGGGGCGATCCGGCTCGGGCACACAATGCTCTGGTGTGGTTTGAAGAGGGGCCGTTTCTGGAGTTCTTTGAACTGCCGCGTTGGTTCCGCTGGCTGAGCTATCCCTTTGGCTGGCGCTTCGGTTCCAGCGCCGGTCAGCGTCTTAGAGATTGGGCGCAAGCTGGCGAGGGCTGGTGTGATGTAGCTCTGGAACCTGAACAGTATCAGCCCGAAGCGCCACTTAGCCTGGATAACGTCAGCCAGCATTTGCGTCAGCAGGCGCTGGCAGGTTCGCGCGTCGTAAACGGCAGCCGTAAATCGGTACAGGGTGAAAGGGTGAACTACTGCTTTATGATGCCGCGCGGTAACCATCTGCCGTTTATCGTCTCTCATTACCACCCGCTGCAGCGGCCGGTTTGCGTCCGGCATGCCAATGGCGCACGCGCCGTGGCCCGGGTGGATTTTCATATACCGCTGCCCAGCCACTGCCAGTTGCAACGCCTGTTGCCTGCGGACCGCTGGCTCAATAGTCAGCACGGTGAGCGGCGCTATGTCAGCAGCGTGGTTTTACAGGGGTGGCAGGCACTGCCGCAGACATCCGATTTTATTCAGTCGTTATTTAACCCGTCGCAGGAGGCGTAATGCGCGAGCTATTTTCTGCCTTACAGCAGGTGCTGGAAGGGGATTTACTGTTGCCGCAGCATGCGGAATACGAAGTTGCTCGCCGGGTACGTAATGCCCGTATTGACTGCCGGCCCACCGCGATTGTGCGCTGCGTCAGCGTGCAGGATATTCAACAGTCACTGCAACTGGCGGAGAATCAGCAACTGCCGGTTGCGCTGCGCGGTGGTGGCGCTCACGTGGCCGGTTACGGCACCTGCCAGGATGGGCTGGTGCTTGATCTGTCCCGCATGAATCAGATCACTATTGACCCGGATAAACGCCTGGCGCACGTCGCCCCTGGGACCACCTGGGGCGAACTGGATGCGGCAACACAGGCGTACGGTCTGGCGGTACCCGGCCCGCGTAATCCCACGATCGGTATCGCCGGGCACACCCTGGGCGGCGGCGTTGGTGACCTGTCGCGCCAGTTTGGCCTGACCAGCGATAACCTGGTGAGCTGCGAGCTGGTTACGTTGTCCGGTGACGTGCTGGAAGTGAACCCACAGCACGATGCTGAACTGTTCTGGGGTTTGCGCGGCGCGGGCGCCAATTTTGGCGTGGTATCGCGTTTTACGTTTCAATTGCATCCCGTTGAGGGCGTCGTGGCCGGCGTGCTCGCGTGGCCCGCACGGGACATTCCTGTTGTGTTGCGCCGGGCACGTAACTGGCTGGCGCAGGCACCGGATCAGGCCTCGTTGATTGCCCTTGTCTGGACGGCACCGCCGCTGCCATTTTTGCCAGAATCACTGCATTTTGAGCGTAGTATCATGCTCATTCCCACCTGGTTTGGTGCGCCAGAGCAGGCGGAACAAGTGCTTGCGCCCCTCAAGGTGGGCGCGTTGTGCGACACGCTGCAACCGATGCGTTACGTCGATTATCAGCGCCTTCTGCCCTCGGCGCCCAACTACCTACAGCAGCATGTTTACAACCGTGGCGAACTGCTGCGTGAACTGGATGATGACACGCTCGAACGACTGCTGGCGCTGTTCCAGCGTGCTGGCCCGAATTTCTCGCTGGTGTTTGGTGCCCTTGGCGGTGCCATTGCCCGTGCCCCGGCGGGCGCAACCGCGTTTGCTCATCGAGATGCCAACTGGTTTGTTGAAGTCTGTGCCCAGTGGTACGGCGAACCCGATAACCCAGCGATGCTGGCACCCGCCATTGAGGCCTGGCAACAGCTGCAAGCGGTGAGCTGCGGTCCTTACGCCAACCTGCTGCCTGACCATGAACCGCGTTGGGCGCAGGCCACGTATGGCAGCGGCTGGGCACGCCTGGCGGCACTCAAACAGAGATTCGACCCGACTAATCGCCTGCGTTTTAACGTCAATATTCCGCCCCGGTCATCCCGCGTGATGGCTCAGGGCAAGGAGGATTTAGCATGACTGACCATTCCATCGCCTTTGAACTGCTTCAACGCCTGCGCAACCGTGGCGCACAACTGTGGGAGGAGCATGGCAAGCTAAACTACCGTGCGCCGCAGGGTGTGATTTCAGCGGATGATTTACACAAGCTGAAGGCCCATAAAGCCAATGTGTTAGCCATTCTCGCCGGAGAACAGCAGCAGACCACGCTCATAGCCGATGAGACTGCGCGTTTCGCACCGTTTCCACTGAGCCAGGTGCAGGCAGCTTATCTGGTCGGGCGTAATGATGCCTTTGGCTATGGCGGTGTAGCCTGCCATGTTTATCTGGAGGTGAATTATCCACCGCTGCAACATGCCAGAGTCAGCGCTATCTGGAATGAGCTGGTCACGCGACACGACATGCTGCGCGCGGTATTTGATCGCAGTGGCAGCCAGCGCGTTTTACCCGATGTGCCGGAACTGATCATTGACTGCGCGAGTAGCGGAGCAGAGCAGGGAGAAGCGCTGCTGGACAGCGTGAAGCAGCAGATGGGGCATCGACTCTACCAGCCCGAGCAGTGGCCGCTGTTCAGCCTGAGTCTGTCGCAGTTGCCGGCACGCAGCGTGCTGCATTTATCGATGGACTTCCTGATTGCCGACTGGGCCAGTATCTGGCTATTGCTGGGCGAGTTTGAAGCGCGTTACCAGCATCCTGACCAGCCGTTGCCTCCGCTAACGATTCAGTTCCGCGATTATCTGCTGGCGGAGCGCGGCAGGGATGAGTCACCGGCGGCCCAACGCGATCGCGCCTGGTGGCAGCAGCGTATTCCTCAGTTGCCAGCCTCGCCGCAGCTCCCGTTGCTTGATACACAGGAACGACAGCCCGCACGTTTTACACGACGTTTTTTGCAACTGCCGGAGGAACGCTGGGCGGCACTCAAACAGCAGGCGGCGCAGTGCGGTATTACCCCTACAGCGGCGGTGTTAACCGCCTATGCCAGCGTGCTGCAGCGTTGGTCTGTCAGCGAACACTTCTGCCTGAATCTGACGGTACTTAATCGTCAGCCGCTGCATGAGCAGGTGGATCGTCTGGTGGGCGATTTCACCTCGGTCAGCCTGCTGGAGGTCGATCAACGCCGTCCAATGAGCTGGGCGGAGCGCGCCAGCGCCATCAGCCAGCAATTGTATGATGACCTGGGTCATCGCCTTTGTTCCGGCGTCGAAGTGATCCGTGAACTGGCTCGCGCCAAAGGGCGCGATTACGCTTTGATGCCTTATGTTTTTACCAGTGCCATCGGCCTGGTGCCTGCCGATGCGGAAAATGCGTTGCAGGGCAAACTGGATGGCCGTGGCATTACCCAGACGCCGCAGGTGTTTATCGACTGTCAGGCGATGGACAGTGCTGCCGGTTTACAGGTCAACTGGGATGTGCGCGACGGGGTATTCCCGTCGGGGATGATCGACGATCTGTTTGCCAGCTTTGAATCACTGCTGAATGCCATGGCGCAAGAAGATGCGATTTGGCAGCAGACCGCGCAGGTTGCACTCCCCGAATGGCAACGTGAACAACGGTTGCAGGTCAATGATACCCGCGCACCGCTACCCGAGGGCGGGCTGCACCAGACATTCTTCGTACAGGCTCACCTGACCCCGGATGCGCTGGCGGTGATCGATCCCCAGCAGCAGATGACTTACCGTCAACTGGCGGACGCATCCTTGCGCATTGCTGGCCATCTGCAACGGCACGGCGTTGCCATCGGCGAACCGGTCGCGATCACTCTGGAAAAAGGCGTAATGCAGGCCGTGGCGGTGTTGGGTGCCATGGCGGCGGGTGCGGTCTGGGTGCCAGTCGATGTCTCACAGCCGGCGGAACGTCGCCGGCAAATTCTGGCAAACGCGGGTATCCAACGGGTGCTGACCCAGCAACAGGTAGTAGAGTGCGGCGTCAGTGGAGAGTGGCGTATTGATGTGGATGCATTGAACGCCAGCGAGCCTCTGCTGGACCCACACGCGTCACGCAGTAGCGATGCGGCTTATATCATTTACACCTCTGGTTCCACCGGCCAGCCCAAAGGGGTGGTGATGGGGCATCAGGCGGTACGGAATACAGTTGAAGATATCAACCGACGTTTCGCCGTGCGGGCCACCGACCGCGTGCTGGCGCTGGCGCAACTCGGCTTTGATTTGGCGATTTATGATCTGTTCGGGCCGCTTAGCGTGGGTGGCGCGGTAATCTATCCTGAACCGGCACGCGCCACCGATCCCTCGCACTGGATTGAATGCATCGAATCACAACAAGTGACCCTCTGGAACAGCGTGCCTGCACTGATGCAGATGCTGGAGAGTGCGCTCCAGCACCAGCAACTGGCGAGTTTGCGACTGGCATTACTCTCGGGTGACTGGATCCCTTTAACGCTGCCGGAATCACTGGCGACGCGTCTGCCACAGCTTCAGCTGGTAGCGCTCGGTGGTGCGACTGAAGCAGCCATCTGGTCTAACTATCACTGCTGGCAGGGCCGTGATGCCATGTGGCGCAGCATCCCTTACGGTCTGCCGCTCAGCAATCAGGGCTTCCGCGTGCTGGATGAAAACATGGCGGATTGCCCTGTGTGGTTGCCTGGCAATCTTTACATCAGCGGTGCGGGACTGGCGCAAGGCTATCTTAAAGATGCTGAGAAAACTGCGCGCCACTTTATCCATCATCCGCATGATCAACAGCGACTGTACTGGACCGGCGATCGCGCCCGCTATCTGCCGAACGGTGAACTGGAATTTCTTGGCCGCGCGGACAATCAGCTCAAAATCAAAGGTCACCGCATCGAACCCGGGGAAATCGAAGCGGCGCTTAGCGCTTTACAGGGCGTGGAGAGTGCTTGCGTGGTGCCCCATGGCGAAGGTAACCAGCGACAACTTCTGGCATTAGTCAGCGCGCAGCGTCAACCAGCGAACCCCGTGGATTACGACCGCCTGACAGATCGTATTGATACCGCAACCGCAGGTCTTGTGCAGAACATCACCGCTACGCAGTTACAACAGGCGATGACAGCCCTGGATGCTGTGGTATTACAACAGATGCGCGACACGCTGCAATCTTATGGTCTTAATGATGAGTTCAGTGAAGCTCAGCTACGAGAAACACCCGTGAATTCTCGCTTCTTCTGGCTGGTGCGCCGCTGGCAAGCGATGCTTGCGCAGGCTGGCGCTTTGCCTGATTACAGCTGGCAGCAGGTTGACGCGCTGTGGCAACCTCTGCTCGATGCCCCGGCATTTCTGGCTTACATCCGCAGCAACCTGGAGAATCTTTCCGGGCTGCTCGAAGGGCGTATTGATGCTCAGAAGCTGCTGTTCCCGCAGGGGCAACTGACCAACGTGCAGGCGCTGTATCGTGAAAATCTGATGGCGAAGTACCTGAACCAGGCTGTCAGTGCCCTGACGAGCCTGATTGCACAGCAGCGCGTCCAGCGGCCTTTACGTATCCTCGAAGTTGGCGCAGGCACTGGCGGCACGACGGCGGATGTGCTGGCAGCGTTGAGCGAACAGACGATTGAATACCACTTTACTGATGTGGCGGCCTTCTTCCTGCCTGAAGCGCGTGCCCGCTACGGCCAACGAGCGGGCATGCATTTTGGCCTGCTGAATATTGACGATGATGTTCGCACGCAGGGCTATTGCCCGGAGAGCTTTGATATTGTGCTGGCCGCCGGGGTACTGGAAAACGCCCGTGACCAACGCCGGGCACTGGAAAATATCCAGTTACTGACCGCGCCACAAGGCTGGGTGATCCTGACGGAGCCGACGCGTGAATGTCCGTGGATCATGGCTTCTCAGGCATTCATGATGACGCCACCGGAAGACAGCGAACGTCAGCATGAGAGCTATCTTGATCAGCATGGCTGGCAGGCGCTGATGCAATCGGTCAGCGGTGATCCGGTGCTGTGCCTGCCGCGACCAGGTCACGTGCTGCATCATCAGGGCTTCCATTTGCTGGCACAACAAATCAAACGCGATCG
Organism: Phytobacter sp. V91; assembly: GCF_965644225.1. Taxonomy (NCBI): domain Bacteria; kingdom Pseudomonadati; phylum Pseudomonadota; class Gammaproteobacteria; order Enterobacterales; family Enterobacteriaceae; genus Phytobacter; species Phytobacter sp. V91. The sequence continues at coordinate 30,153 of NZ_CBFFRJ010000022.1, forward strand.
TCTGCCGCTGTATCCGCAAGTGCTACTTGATGCGCTGCAACAGAAATTACCGCGCTATATGATCCCGGCGCAGATTCAGTCGGTTGCAGCACTGCCGCTAACGGCAAACGGAAAAGTAGATCGTAATACAGTCGTCAACTGGTGGGTCGAGGAGGCTGCAGAGCATGACACGCCGCCAGGCCTGCAACCGCAGGGGGATGCGCTTGAGCAGTTGCTGTGCCAGCATTGGGCTGAAACGCTTGGAATTAAACAGATCGCGCTCGACCAGGATGTGTATAACCTGGGGGCTGACTCGCTGATCATGGCACGCATGGCAGGCAAGCTGCGGCAGGTGCTGGCCGCTGACCCCTGGCAGATGGGAGATATACCCTTTGATGTTTTGCTGCGTCATATGCTGAATGGCCCAACGGTGCGGGCGCTGGCGCAGGCTATCCGTTCGCAGCATGCGCCTGATGCGGCTGCCGCAGCGCCTCAAGCCGGAGAGAAACTGCAGCCAGAAATCGAGGGGCGGGCTGAGGGCAGCAACGGTATTCTGCTGCCGATGAGGGGCGGGAGTGAAGGCCCGCTGCGGGTGGTGTTCCATGCCGGCCTGGGTACCATGGATTGCTTCCGCCCGATGCTGGCGGAGCTGGAGAAAGATCCGCGCGGGCCGGTCATCGGCATTGTGATTGCCGATACCGCACAATATTGCGCCTTGTCCCCACAACAGGCGGTTGAGCGCATGGCAGATGATTACGCACAACGCCTGCTGGCCACCGGACATAGCCGCTTCCAGCTGATTGGCTACTGTCTGGGCGGGTTGTTTGCTGTAGAAGTGGCGCGTCGCCTCAGTGAGCAGGGCGCAGAAATCGCTGACCTGGTGCTGATCAGCAGCCATCCGGTACTGTTCGAGGTGCAGGATGATCTGATGATCGAATCGCTGTTTATCCCCAATCTGCACATTACGCTGGCGCAGGCCGGTTTCGGTGAGGTCGATGGCGATGCATTAGTGAAGGGCTTTATGCAGGTGATTGAGCAACATCATGGCCGCATTCCGCAGGGTGCGCTGGCGCAGTTACCCGGCGCGGCGGGCTTGTTTTTCCAACAGATGCAGGCATTACCGATTGAAGAGCGTTTTGCGCGTTATGTCGCGGGTGTTGAACAGTTCACCGGTCAGCAGATGCCAGCCGAAATGGCACTGGGCCTGTTCCGCGTATTCCGCCAAAGTTTCCGTGCCGCGCACTTCACCCCCAGCACTTATGTCGGCGATATCCGCTTCCTGTTGCCCAATCAGGGCTCTGGATTCGCACCGGGTATGGATGACAATACGCTGAACTTCTGGCGTAACGTCTGCCTGGGCGAACTGCAGGTCACTTCGATTGCGGGTAATCACTTCAGTTGCATCGATACGCCCAACGCACAAGCCGTGGCGCAGCGGGTGAATGAGGGACTGAAATGAAGTTACTGGGCCAGCCTGGCAGGTTAGTGGCAGGCGTGCCGAAGGTGGCGCGCTCACTTAACCTTGCACTTCTTTTTGGCAGCGTGGCGGGCTTGCTAAACGTCAGCGGCATAGCTCTGCTGGCATGGGCGGTGACGCCATTACTGTCTGTCCCGATGTTACCACCGTCGTCATTTATCGCCCTCACCGGCAGTGTGCTGCTGTTGGTGCTGGCATTCTGGTTACGCTTACAGGCAGAAGCACGGGCTCACGAAGCCAGTTATCAATTAGAGGAAGTACTGCGCGAGCGTCTTGTGGAGCACCTCAGTTGTTTACCGCTTGGAGTGGTACAACAATGGGGCAGTGGGCGGTTACGTAAAATCCTCCAGGAGGATGTTAAAGCGCTGCACATTGCGGTGGCGGATGCGGTGCCGTTTATCGGTGCCAGTCTGAGTCAACCGCTGGCCGCGCTGCTGGTGCTGGCGCTGGTGCAGTGGCGGCTGGCGCTGGTGGCGTTGCTGTTTTTGCCGATAAACCTCGTGTGTATGGCAATGATGGCGCGTGAAAATCCCCAGCAACGCAGCCGATACAATGAGGCCAGTGAGTCAGTCAATGCCGGGGTGATTGAACTGGTGCAGGGTATGGCGGTCATGCGTACCTTTGATAATGGCGCCGCGGGTTGGCGGCGCTTTAACGCGCGGCTGCAACAGTTTACGTTGGCGGTGGAAACCTGGATGACAGGTAGCAAAGTGCCCTGGAAAATCAATCGTCTGGCAGGTGCCGCGTTACCGACGGCTGCGGTGCTGATGATAGCAGGTTTTGTGCTGTATCAAGCCGGGCAGGTTACCCTGGCGCAGTGGCTGCTGGCGTTGATGTTGGGTACGTTACCCATCAAAGCGCTCGAACCGTTAGTGCACCTGGCTAACTATCTGAATGACGCTGGCGCGGCCTCAGGCAGCATTGAAGAGGTGCTGCGGCAGGACGTGCTGCCAGAGCCACTACATCCGCAGCAACCGCAAGGACACGCACTCAGCCTGAACAAGGTCAGTTTTCACTATCCGGATCAGCCGCAGCCTGCACTCAGCGACGTGTCATTCACGCTCGCAGCGGGAACACGCTGTGCCATTGTCGGGGCTTCCGGTTCGGGAAAATCGACGCTGGCGCGCCTGCTCCCGCGTTTTTATGACGTGACAGAGGGTAGCATTATGCTGGGTGGTTGCGATATCCGCCAGATGCGCAGTGATGTGTTGTTGAAGCAGATGGCGCTGGTATTACAGGAGCCGTTTCTTATCAGTGGCACGCTGGAGGAAAATCTACGACTGGCTGCGCCCGAAGCCAGTGATGCAGCGTTGCAGCACGTTATGGCCGCGACGGGGGTGAGCGAGATCGTTTCGGCACTGCCACAAGGATTAAACACGCAGATCGGTGAGCGAGGGAGCTCGTTATCGGGCGGCCAGCGTCAGCGTGTGAGCCTGGCCCGCGCACTGCTGAGCAATGCGCCCGTGCTGGTGATGGATGAAGCAACCTCTTATCTCGATGCACACAACGAAAGGCATATTCAGCAGGCACTGGCGCAACTCGCGCCGGATCGCATTGTGATCACTATTGCTCATCGTTTGCAAACGGTCATCGACGCGGATGTGATTGTGGTGATGCACAAAGGCAGAGTGGCTGAGCAAGGCCGTCATGCTGACCTGCTGAATCAGGGGGGTTATTACGCGCGGCTGTGGCAGCACTATCAGCTTGCCAGTCAGTGGACGTTAAAGCGCGAGGGAGAAGCATGATGCGCATTTATCACAACATGATCGCGGTGGCAGGGGAGTTCGCTGCGCCATTTCGCCGGACGTTAGCGTGTGCGGTGGCGGCGGCGATGTTGCAGGCCGCGGGCTGGATTATCACACTGCCGCTGTTTTCGCTCGTGTTAACACCGGGCGCACTGCCCGTGCGTGACATCCTGAGCTGGCTGGTGGTGCTCATTGTCTTGCTGCTGCTTGAAGGCATGGTGCGCTGGCGTGAAATGGCTTTTGTCTATGACTACTGGCATCGCGTGACGGAGGCCATGCGTCAGCGGCTGGCACATCGCTTGCGTGCCATGTCGCTGGAGCAGCTGGCCCAGCGAAAAAGCGGCGATCTGGCAACGATCCTTGGCAATAACGTCACCTTTGCGGCAACGGCGCTCTCTTCACTGGCTATGCTGGCGATTCAACTGGCGGTGGTACCTGCGGTGGTGCTGGTGTTGATCTTCATGCTGGACTGGCGTCTGGGGGCGCTGGTTCTGGCGGGAACAGGACTCATCGTGCCGCTGATACGACGGGCACAGCGTGATGCCAATCAGGACTTTCTGCGCATTGATGAAGTGGATGCGGCAGCCAGCGCAGCCATTGTTGAGTATGTGCAGGGGCAGGCGATGTTACGTGCCAGCAGCCGATCTGGCCTGAACGCGCCTTGTTTACGCGGGGTTTTTGCTCACCAGCATCAGGTGCAGCATCAAAGCGGCAATTCTGCGCGGCTGATTGCCAAAGCACAACTGATCATCCAGCTCACTCTGGTGGCTACCGTCGCGTTGGGGATGGGATTATGCGCAACGCAACAGTTGCCGCTGGCATCACTGCTCTGCCTGACGGTGCTGGTGGCGCAACTGGTCGAGCCTCTGACATTGGGGCTTTCCATGGTGCGCCTGTTTGAACTGGCGGACGCGGCGTTGCAGCGGGTGAATGCGGTGCTCAACGAAGCGGATCTGATCACTGAACTGCCATTCCACCAACCACAGCACTTTGCGATTACGCTGAACAATGTCAGTTTTCACTATCAGCAGCAGGAAAAACCTGCACTCCAGAATGTGACGCTACACATTGCGGAAAAATCCCTGACAGCCTTGGTCGGCCCCTCGGGCGGGGGGAAAACCACGCTAACCCGATTGATGAGCCGCTTTGCCGATCCACAGCAGGGCACTATCACGTTTGGAGGTGCGGAGTTAAAGCATATCCCCCCCGATCAGCTATTAGCACAGGTTTCGGTGGTCTTTCAGGATGTGTGGCTGATGGACGATACGCTGGCGAATAACATTGCGTTAGGTAAACCGCACGCCACGCAGGAGGAGATCGTCAACGCTGCACGTAAAGCGCATATTCACCACGTCATTGAAAGTCTTCCGCAGGGCTATGAGACACGGGCGGGTGAAGCGGGGAGTGCGTTGTCGGGTGGAGAGCGCCAGCGGGTGGCGATTGCGCGTGCCATTCTTAAAGATGCTCCGGTCGTGTTACTGGACGAGCCTACGTCATCGCTGGACAGTGAATCTGAATACCATGTACAGCAAGCGATAGACGCACTGGTGGCGGATAAAACGGTGGTGATTGTGGCGCATCGTTTATCCACCATTCGCGCAGCCGACCAAATTGCCTTTATTGAGCAAGGCCGCTGCGTTGAGTGTGGCGATCACGCCAGCTTAATGGCCATAAAAGAGGGGCATTATCGGACATTAATTGAGGCTCAGCATCCTACCCACGACAGATAATCCTTTCTCTTCAGGCACTCACAGTAATATCGAGTGCCTCCATTCCCCCCTGTACTGACAACAAAAAAAACAGAATAGATGACTACGCGTTAATTGTTATGTTATAACATTGCAAATAATTATCATTTCACCTTTTAGGGGGTTTGGGACCTTATGCAAAACAGGGCACGGAAATGGTCATCGCTGAAACCACTCAGCCTGGCCTTGATGGCAATCATGGTGGCATCGCAGGCCAGTGCAGAAGAGACGATGAATGTCGTCGCCGAATCTGCCGACAGCAGTGGATTGGTCGCAACGCACAGTCAGAGCGCAACCAAAAGTGATACGCCATTACTGGAAACACCTCAGTCGATCTCAGTGATTACTCGTCAACAGATGGATATGCAGAACGTTCGCTCTTTAAATGAAGCGCTGCGTTACACACCAGGCGTGGCGGCGGAGCAATGGGGTGGGGTGAGTGCGTTTGACCAGTTCTCAATTCGCGGATTCAATTACGGTTCCACCGGATTTAACGATCAGTTTCTCGACGGATTGCGCATGAACAACGGGATTGTTTATGGCTATCAACAGGTTGACCCCTTCCTGCTGGAGAATATTATCGTGGTGCGTGGCCCGTCTTCTGTGCTGTATGGCCTGGCCAGTCCGGGTGGAATTATCGCGATGCAGAGTAAACTTCCCACTGCGAAGACCATTCGCCATGTTGAGCTGGAAGGGGGGAATCATCAGTATCAGCGCGGCTCTTTCGATTTTGGCGGAAAAGTCAATGATGACGGCACGGTACTTTACCGCGTGGTCGGGACGGTAACTACCAAAGAAGGTCAGGAGCGGGGCACCGAAATGCGGCGCTGGGCGTTAGCGCCTTCCATTACTTTTCAGCCTGACTACTATAACAAGCTCACGATTTATGCGCGTGCGCAAAATGATCCTAAAATGGCAGCCCAGACTTCCCTGCCTGTTGCCGGTACGGCCAAATACAATCCTAACGGTAAATTACCGACAGACGCTTATCCAGGCGAGCCGGATCATAATACCTTTTTGCGTAAGCAGGCCTCTGTTGGCTATAGCGCAGAACACTACTTTAATGATGACTGGGGCGTCACCCTGAATGGTCGCTACAGTCAGATGACATCAAAATATAACGCAGTGATTTTTGCCGGATTGCAGGACGATATGCGTACCATCAACCGATCAATAGCCGCTTCTGATGAGCATTTCAATACCATCAGTCTCGACAATCAGCTGCTCGGACATTTCACTACGGCGGATATTGATCATCAACTTCTGGTTGGCATGAGCTGGGATCGCTTTACCGGGCACGGCAATTACGCCGCTTCTTATGATGTCCCCACGCTGGATATCTACAACCCGGTTTATGGCCAGGCCATCTACGGCACGCCTGAAAACTATCAGGATACGCGGCTGATGAATACACAGACCGGTTTGTATGCTCAGGACCAATTGAGCTATGAAAAATGGCGCGCCACGGTGGGGGTGCGTCATGACTGGTCAAGCGTGCGTACCACTGACTTAATGGGTTACAGCGCAGATACCAAACAGCGTGATGAAGCCACAACCTGGCGTGCCGGCGTCAATTATCTGTTTGATAATGGTGTTGCCCCGTATTTCACATACGCTCAATCATTCCAGCCGACAAATTCCGTTGACGCTAACGGTAATGCATTTGATCCTTCGCGTGGTGAGCTATACGAGGCCGGGGTGAAGTATCAGCCCAAAGTGCTGCCAGCACTCTTTTCCATTGCCACGTTTAACCTGACGCAGGATAAAGTACTGACCACCGATCCCAACAACATCAACTACTCGGTACAGGGCGGGAAGATTCGTTCCCGCGGCATCGAGTTAGAAGCGCGTGGCCAGCTGACTGACCAGTTCAGCATCATCGGATCCATGACCTGGCAGAATGTGGAATATACCCAGGACAGCAATCGCGATGTCGTTGGGCGCACCCCACTGCGTATACCTACCCGCTTCGGTTCGTTGTGGGTCAATTGGGAAGCGCCGGAGTCCAGCTTTGCTTCCGGGTTTAGTGCAGGTGTGGGGGGGCGTTTCAGCAATGGCACCAAAGGCGGCACGATGGAGAACCAGTTCAGCACCGCTGGCTATGGTGTGATGGATGCCGAAGTGCATTATGATCTGGGACATCTGACTCCCAATCTAAAAGGTGGAAAAGTTCAGGTCACCGCCCAAAACCTTACCGATCGTCAGTACGTTACCAGTTGCTTTACCAAATCTCAGGGCTGTTTCTATGGGGCAGAGCGTGCGGTGATAGCGAAGCTGAGTTGGGATTTCTAGTTATAACTTCACCAGACACTTGGCCATTCAGCATCAGGTGTCTGACGCTTACTAATGAGTTTCCGTCGAGATCAACGAGCGAACTGCAACCCGCTGGCAATAGCGTGCTTAACCTGTTCCACTCGCAGGTTCTCAAAGGGACGGAGTTTGCGAATTAAGGCATCAAGTTTTTCAGGTTCCATCCCGTACTTACTGGGGGCGCGCGATGTATTGACCTGAACGCATACATTAAGTGAACGGCCTTCCGCCGTCAGGTGGCGATTTAGAACTTAAGCGGTATGAAAACTGTCGGGCGCCTGAAATTCATCCGCAAAGCGGGCAACAAACTTCGCTTTGTTGGACTGCAGGTGGCCGATAAATGAATAATGCCGTGCCAGCATAGGCTGATACGGCATTATTCATGTTCTTATTATGCCCGATGCATTACGCCACTTTGTGGCTGTCTTCCTGACCCTGGATATACGGCGGCACATATGCTTCCCGGCAGGCATCCAGATAATCCGACCACCACTGCATCATTGCCTTACAGGCTTCCAGATGCTCAGCCTTATGAATGTAAGCCAGACGCACGGTGTTGCGCTCCTGATGACTCATCTGGCGCTCAACTGCATCCTGCGACCATAACCTCGACTCCATCAGGGCACTGCATGCAATCGTCCGGAAGCCGTGACCGCAGATACCAGTGATGCGGAGCAGCCAGTCAGCAATGACCTCATTTTCCTCATTCAGTTGAGGCTGATAACGATAGCAACTTTCGCTGACAACAAACAACTGGCAGGCAAAACTTATACTGACATTCCGGCTCCTGACCGCATCCTGAGCCATCTGCTTTCGATGCGATGGCTTCACCACTTTTTTGCCATGGCCTCCTGAATGAGTTCGGCTTTGAGGCGCTCCTCAGCATACATTTTTTTGAGGCGACGGTTTTCGTCTTCCAGTTCTTTCAGACGAGTCATCATGGAAGCATCCATCCCGCCAAAACGCGAACGCCACTTATAGAAACTGGCGTTGCTCATGCCATGTTCACGACACAGTTCAGCCACCGGTGTTCCGGCCTCGGCTTGCTTCAGAATGGACATGATCTGGCTGTCAGTAAAACGTGATTTTTTCATAGAGATCTCCCCGGTTCAGATTACGAGAGAATTCTACTTATGAACACACCGGTTTTTCGGGGGGATTACCGGCGCACGCGCGGCGTAAAATCCACGACGTGCACGTGCGAACGCCCTCGGAGACGACAAGCGAAGCGCTGCATCGTATCGGCGAACTGTACGTCATCGAGTCGGCCATCCGGGGTAAAAGCGCGGCGGAACGGCTTGCTGTCCGGCAGGAAAAAACGTTGCCGTTACTGAACGCGCTGGAAGGATGGCTGCGTGAAAAACAGCAAACTCTCTCGCGGCACTCGGAGCTGGCGAAGGCGTTCGCGTACGCACTCAATCAGTGGGAAGCGCTGAAATACTACGCCAGCGACGGCTGGGCTGAGCCGGATAATAACATCGCGGAAAACGCGCTGCGGACGGTCAGTCTGGGGCGGAAAAACTGGCTGTTCTTCGGTTCAGATCACGGTGGCGATCGTGGTGCGCAGCTGTACGGACTTATCGGGAGCTGTCGGCTGAACGGCATCGATCCTGAATGTTATCTTCGTTACGTGCTGTCGGTAATAGCCGACTGGCCGGTGAACCGCGTCGGTGAGTTACTGCCATGGCGCGCCTCCCTGCCCGGGGAATAATCTCCGGGTCATCCTGTCAATACGGTCTTCGCTGGACGCTTACCGTTTAACCTGATTGGTGTGAATACTTATGCAGTGAAGGCCTTCCCGCATCCTGACTCACACAGCGATCGACCTTTTGTGTCCTGCCCTGGACTCGTCGGTTGCCGGAAGCGCATTCATGCGAGGCATCTCCTCACCGGTGCGCGTGACTCAAGAAGGGCCTGACGGCTTGTCTCATTACTATCCTGTCCGGGTTATCTGTCTGGAGATTCAACTCTGTTTCCTCACAGGAGTTCTGTCATGGCTGATAACGTTACCGAAGCCACCGTTGTGGGTGGCGTGGATACACATAAAGATTTACACGTTGCCGCTATCGTAGATCAGAACAATAAAGTTCTGGGGACCCAGTATTTTTCAGCAACACGACAAGGTTACCGGCAGATGCTGGCATGGATGGCTTCATTTGGGGCGTTAAAGAGAATTGGCGTTGAGTGCACAGGCACCTATGGCTCAGGACTGCTTCGCTATTTCCAGAATGCGGGGTTAGAAGTTCTTGAGGTGACTGCGCCAGATCGGATGGAACGACGCAAACGGGGAAAAAGTGACACGATTGATGCTGAGTGTGCTGCTTATGCAGCATTCTCCGGTATAAGGACAGTTACTCCCAAAACGCGCGATGGCATGATTGAATCTCTGCGAGTCTTAAAAACTTGCCGAAAAACAGCGATATCAGCCCGCAGAGTCGCTCTCCAAATTATCCATTCCAATATTATCTCTGCTCCGGATGAATTACGTGAACAGCTCAGAAATATGACGCGCATGCAGCTCATCAGGACTCTGGAATCCGGTAGGCCTGATGCCAGTGAATACCACAATGTTACAAACGTTTATCACATTGCATTAAAGTCCCTTGCCCGGCGCTATCTCGAATTACATGACGAAATTGCTGATCTGGACGTCATGATTGCGGCAATTGTCGATGAGCTGGCACCTGAACTGATTAAACGTAATTCTATTGGATACGAAAGCTCTTCGCAGTTGCTGATCACTGCCGGAGACAACCCCCAACGATTAAGATCAGAATCGGGTTTTGCGGTCCTGTGTGGTGTCAGCCCTGTTCCTGTCTCTTCTGGAAAAACGAACCGTTACCGACTTAACCGGGGCGGAGATCGAGCTGCGAATAGTGCACTTCACATCATAGCCATCGGACGTTTACGAACTGACGCTAAAACGAAGGAATATATCTCCAGGCGAGTATCAGAGGGGCATACAAAAATGGAAGCAATACGCTGCCTGAAGCGATATATCTCACGCGAAATTTATACATTACTGCGAAATCAAAACAGGCAGATCAACAACACAACCCTCTGGTGACCAACATCTGCAACTCAGACAGATACTGGCTAAAAATCCATTCGTGTAAAGGAAAATTCCTATCAGTTCAGGCTGGCGGCGTGAAACGACCGCCAGTGATGGCCCGATGCTGCATCACCAGCAGTTGGAAGGGGAATAGAGCGTGAGGACATACTGAGGGTGCAGTCCCGCCATTAAGTCAACCCGTTCCCTATGACGCCGTGTGAGCCACGTTATGTTCCTGAAGGTGCATGACAGACCTCTGTGTCACAGATTCACGGTAGTGACGCACTGCCATGCGGCACAGCCGGACTCAGTATTCTCCAAATAAGCACTCGATAATCTCATTAACCATATTTATGAATAACTGCTTGTCCCACTCACTACCGAGTGCCCTTGTTGCGGCATGCTGCGATAGCCCGCTGAACAGCGAGGCAATGACATCCATTCCTGTACGAATTCTATGCATATCCGCATCCGAATTCGTCCGGGCCCTTTTAAGGAATTCTTCCTCTAATTTGGCGTGGATCCCATCGTGGGAAAGCTGAAGAACCTCAGCAACGCCTGGATTCCGTGATGCTTCGGCCGCAATTTCAAGCCACAATCCGTTGAATTCCGGGGACGTATGGATATCCACCATTCTCGCTGTGTGCCGTTTTAAACTGACCGCAATTCTTTCATCTGGTGGAGAGAGCGCTATCTCGTTGATGAGCTCATAAAGCGAACTTTCCTGGTGAGATACCAGAGCCTCAACAATCGCTTCCTTATTGGCGAAGTGATAGTAGATATGTCCGGGGCTCATGCCAGCGGCTTTGGAGATTTTGGCAATGCTGCATCCATGAAAACCGAGTTCACGGAAACATTTTGCTGCTGCATCAATCACCTGCTTTCTTCTTTCCTTACTTTTAACGCCCGTTTCCAGGTCAGGCAAATCACTCATCTTCTTTTCCTGTCTCAATGCTATTGCAAGATATGTTTTAGTATGAATATACTAGAATGAATATTCAATCTGCCAAGGGCTTTCATAATGTCAGTGCATTTTCGACCCGCCAGGCCTCTGCTGGCAATTTTAACCGTGGTATTGCTTGCCAGCTGTGACCGGCCACCTGCTCCGCCACGATCTTCAGTTCCTGAAGTCGGGATCGTAACACTTGCCACGACAAACGTCCCGCTGACCAGCGAACTTCCAGGCCGTACCGCTTCCTACCGTGTGGCAGAAGTCAGGCCACAGGTGGGTGGCATCCTTCAGAAACGTCTTTTTGAAGAGGGGAGTATGGTTCAGGCGGGACAAATATTGTACCAGATAGATCCTGCACCCTACCGGGCCACGCTGGCCAAAGCCGAAGCCAGTTTTGAGTCTGCCAGGCTGCTGGCACAGCGATATGAAAGACTGGTTAAAACCAGTGCCATCAGCCAGCAGGACAGGGATGACGCCCGATCAAGCTGGTTGCAGGCTAAGGCGGATGTTGATTCGGCGCGGATAGACCTTGGCTATACAAGTATTACTGCACCTATTTCAGGCCGTATTGGCCGTTCATCAGTCACCCAGGGGGCTTTGCTGACAGCTAATCAGACTGATGCGCTGGCAACGATACAGCAGCTTGATCCCATTTACGTTGATATCCCGCAGTCATCCACATCGCTCTTAAAACTTCAGGATGAATTTGCGGCAGGCCATCTGAAAAGAGATGGGCAGCAGCAAGCAGAAGTCAGGCTGATGCTGGACAATGGCCGGGAATATCAGTACCCGGGGCGTATCAGGCTTTCGGAAGTTACCGTGGATGAGAGTACCGACTCGGTCATCATCCGGGCTGAATTTCCAAACCCGGAGGGAAGATTGCTGCCAGGTATGTTCGTCCGGGCGAAGTTACAGGAAGGAATACGGGAAAATGCATTACTTGTTCCACAGCGGGGCATTACGCGAGACCCGACCGGACAGGCTTCAGCCCTAATAGTCGGGGAGGACAACAAAGTCATTCGCAAACTAGTCATAACTGAGCGCGTGGTGGCTAATCAGTGGTTAATCAGCGAAGGGCTGGAGAGTGGCGACCGCGTCATCGTTGACGGTACGCAGAATGCCCGCCCTGGTAATGAAGTCCGGATAGCATCCCCGGAAATGCAGAACCAGAAAAATTCTCAGCCTCACTAAGGAGCTCTGATGTCACGCTTTTTTATTGACCGGCCGGTTCTTGCATGGGTTGTCGCCATCGTGATAATGCTCGCCGGGGCATTATCTATTATCACTTTGCCTGTCAACCAGTATCCAAATATTGCCGCACCAGCGGTAGCCGTATCAGGTTCTTACCCGGGCGCCTCAGCAGACACCGTTCAGGACACCGTCGTTCAGGTAATTGAACAACAGCTTAACGGGCTGGATAACTTACGCTACCTCAAATCAGAGAGCAACTCTGACGGGTCATTCACGATAACCGTGACCTTTAATCAGGGAACTGATTCTGATATCGCACAGGTTCAGGTGCAGAATAAGTTATCTCTGGCGACGCCGTTGATCCCTGATGAGGTACAGCAGCAGGGTATCCGTGTGGCGAAATATCAGATCAATTTCCTGATACTTGCAGGCCTTGTTTCCACTGACGGGCGTATGAGCAGTTTCGACTTGGGGGACTACCTTGTTTCAAATTTGCAGGATCCTTTGACCCGCGTGTCCGGGGTAGGGGACTTCACCATGATGGGGTCTCAGTATGCGATGCGTATCTGGATGGATCCTGAAAAACTCAACGGCTACAAACTGACACCGTCAGATATCAGTTCGGCCATACAGGCACAAAACGTTCAGATATCCTCGGGCCAGCTGGGGGGGCTGCCAGCAAAAAATAATCTTGAGCTTAGTGCGACGGTCATTGGAAAAACAAGATTCACTAAACCCGAGCAGTTCGAAAATATTCTGCTGAAAGTCCAGCCGGATGGTTCACGTGTTTTACTGAAAGATGTTGCGGAAGTCAGCCTGGGGTCTGAGAGTTTTTCCATACAGTCTAAATACGGAAAAGATCTTCCCAGTACCGCTATCGCTTTACGCCTTGCAACGGGTGCGAATGCACTGGATACCATTAATGCCGTGAAGGCAAAACTGAAGGAACTGGAACCAGGGCTGCCAGAGGGAGTGGAGGTTATCTATCCTTATGACACGTCACCGGTTATCAGTGCCTCGATTGAAGGCGTTGTCCATACGCTTGTTGAGGCAATCGTTCTGGTCTTTATCGTCATGCTGCTTTTCCTGCAGAACTTGCGGGCTACCCTAATCCCCACACTGGCAATCCCGGTTGTTCTGCTGGGCACTTTCGGCATGATGACGGCTTTTGGTTTTACCATAAACATCCTGACCATGTTTGGCCTGGTGCTGGCGATTGGCCTTCTTGTGGATGATGCCATTGTTGTTGTTGAGAACGTGGAAAGGCTCATGGAGGAGGAGAAGCTTTCCCCGCTGGAAGCCACCCGAAAATCTATGGAGCAAATCTCCGGTGCGCTGGTAGGTATCGGACTGGTTCTGTCAGCCGTCTTCCTCCCAATGGCCTTCTTTGGCGGATCGACCGGCGTTATTTACCGTCAGTTTTCCATCACGATAGTTTCTGCAATGGCGCTGTCGGTGATTGTTGCACTGATTTTCACGCCTGCTCTGTGCGCAACCATTCTGAAACCATCCGGACATGGGCATACAGGAAAAGGTTTTTTTGGCTGGTTCAACCGCAAGTTCGAGAATGGAACGGCGCTCTACCATAAGGGTGTTGAGCGCACCCTCAGAGCCAGGAAAAGAGCCATGCTCTTCTTTCTGGCCATCATTGCGCTGCTGGTTGCTTTGTTCCCGCAGATACCGACGTCCTTCCTGCCTGATGAGGATCAGGGAAATCTGTTTGTGCAGGTTCAGATGCCGCCCAACAGCAGTGCAGAGCAGACCCAGAAAATACTGAGGAAAATTTCAGATTATTTTCTGGAACAGGAAAAAGATATGGTTTCAACCACCATGCTGATCAACGGCTTCAACTTTGCCGGCCGGGGCCAGGGGTCCGCGATGGTGTTTGTTGGACTCAAGCCCTGGAGTGAACGTAAGGGCAGTGTGTTTGAACTGGCCGGCCGGTCGATGGGATATTTCTCCACAATCAAAGAGGGGACGGTGATTTCTTTTGCCCCGCCAGCCGTAATGGAACTGGGTAACGCGACCGGGTTTAACCTTTTCCTTCAGGATAACAGTGGGGGAGGGCACGAAAAGCTTATGGAGGCCCGCAATATGTTTCTGGGAATGGCGGCGCAAAATCCTGCGCTGCAGATGGTGCGTCCCAACGGGATGAACGACGAGCCCCAGTACCAGATTCTGATTGATGATGAAAAAGTTCAGGCACTGAAACTGAGTCTGAGTGACGTTAACAACACCCTGTCAGCGGCATGGGGCTCAACTTATGTGAATGACTTCAATGATCGCGGCCGCGTCAAGAAAGTTTATATACAGGGGGAGGCGGACTCGCGTATTTCTCCTGAGGACTTTAACAAATGGTATGTACGTAACAGCGACGGGGAAATGGTGTCATTTGCCTCCTTTGCAACCGGAAAGTGGATTTACGGCTCCCCTAAACTGGAACGTTATAACGGCATTCCTGCGGTTGAGATCCTTGGTCAGCCTGCGCCGGGATACAGCTCAGGCGATGCGATGAAGGCGGTTGAAGATATCGCCGCCAGACTGCCTTCTGGCGTTAATGTCGCCTGGACAGGGCTCTCCTTTGAAGAACGTCTGTCCGGCTCGCAGGCCCCTGCCCTGTACGCCCTTTCCCTGATCATTGTTTTTCTCTGTCTGGCAGGGCTTTATGAGAGCTGGAGCATTCCTTTCTCCGTGATGCTGGTCATTCCTCTGGGCGTAATTGGTGCTGTGGGTGCGACGCTTCTGAGGGGGCTGGGTAATGACGTATTTTTCCAGGTCGGTTTACTGACAACCATCGGACTGTCGGCCAAGAACGCCATACTGATAGTTGAGTTCGCCAGAGAGCTACACGAAAAAAACGGCATGCCCCTTGGTAAAGCAGCTCTTGAAGCGGCACGAGTGCGTCTGCGCCCTATTATCATGACGTCGCTGGCATTTATCGTGGGAGTTATTCCTCTTGCAATAGCATTCGGTGCCAGCTCAGGAAGTAAGCATGCCATTGGGACAGGTGTCGTTGGCGGCATGCTGACGGCAACGGTACTGGCGATATTCTATATCCCGCTCTTCTACGTTCTTGTCGCAGGTTTTTTCAGTAAAAAACAAAAAGCAGATTCTATTACTGCCGGCGAAGACTCGGGGCACTGATATACAGTGGCCCACCGCTCTAAATGCCGGTGGGCCACTGCAATGCCTCTGGTTGCTAAAGCGCCTTACTTAGCGGCGCCAGGTTATCGATGGGGGAACATATATGCGCAGAACCAGGCTGGAAGCGGAGCAAACCCGGCGGCAGATACTCGATGCAGCGGAGGAGTGTTTCCGGGAAAAAGGGATCATGCGTACAACCTTACAGGTGATCGCCGAGAGAGCCGGATGCACCCGGGGAGCCATTTACTGGCATTTCACTGAAAAACACGATCTGCTCAGGGAAGTTATAGAGCGGGCACCTTTTGTATTTTTTTCTGAAGCGGAGACAGTCAGCCGCAGCACGATGCCCTTCTCCGGCCTGCGCCATTGCATGCTCAGAGGGCTGAAGGAAGTTCAGAAGAACAGGCATCTCAGAAATGCTATCGAACTGGCCGTTTTTGGCAGTGAATGTCCCCGGGAACTGTTGGGTGAAAACAGTGCTGACAAACTACTGGCCCTGATCCACGTTGCTGTTCTCAGAGGAAAGGCCTGCGGAGAAGTAAAATCTGATACCGAGGCTGAAACACTGACACCGCTGATTTTCTATGTTTTTATCGGTGCGCTCAGGACCGGGACACTGATGCCGGGAGATACCCTGCTGTTTCGCAAAGGTACGGATGCACTGAACCTTGTGTTTGATATGGTTCTTGAAAAAAAGGAGATGAGTAATGAATCATGACGTGATATCAGAACTCGTTGCGTGGATTGAAACGCAGCTCAGTACTAAGCTCACCATCGATAAGGTTGCGTCAAGATCAGGGTATTCAAAATGGCATCTGCAGCGTGCTTATCTGAATTCGACCGGAATGACACTGGGCGAATATATACGCCGGCGCCAGTTATCCTGCGCTGCGGCAGAACTCCGGCTTACCCGGTCAGGTGTAATTGATGTTGCGATTAAATATGGGTTTTCATCACAGCAGACATTCACCCGATCATTCAGAGAACTCTTCGGTCAACCGCCAGGACGTTACCGCAGAGTAAGCGATTGGGACTGTTCACAACTTTTTCCGCCTGCCTGTAAGACTTCATACCCGGTAGGGAAACCGGAAGTGGTGTCTCTACCGTGTCGCGTACTTTCTGGTACGGTGAACAAATTTTCCTGTGTTCTGGAAAAATTTGAACTTTTTAACATGGACGTCAGGCACCGTTTTTTTCGACGATATTTATGTGACACTCACTTCCTTCCTGAGCAGGTCTGGGGAATGACAACCTTTCACTCAAGTCCGGATACGCCCGGAATAGTCGATATTTGTTATATAACTGCGACGGAAAAGGGAAAAGATATTTTTAGCTGTAAAGAGACGACGGAAATTACTATCCCAGCGGCAAACTATCTGAAATTTCACTACAACGGAAGATCTGTCGGTTTTCAGGATTTTATTCTGGACGTTAACCGCGTGCACCTGCCGAAACTCGGCGTTGTAAGAAAAAAAGGCTGTGACCTGGAATTATTCAGTTTTACAGAAAAGAACAAAAGGTACCTTGAGTCGGGATTTTTGAATTGCAGTTATTATGTTCCGTTCACCTATTTTCGGGAGTGAAACTTTGGGTTTCTGCTTCATCATTATTTTCGTCTCGTCAGAAGTTTTAGAAAATATACCTTATTTCAGGAAAAGATATCGTGCTTAAAGTTTTAATCTGCGCGACTGAGGATGTTTAAATGATAAAAGTTATACGTTTTTCATTCATACCAGCATTACTCGTTACCGTTCTTACAGGATGTAATCTTCAGCCACATTATGAACGTCCTGAGTTACCGGTCAGTGACCGCTTAGAGAATGATGGCCATCGGAAAGAGGTTCAGGGAGCCATTCTGGCTTCAGAGACTGGATGGCAGAATTTTTTTGCCGATGAGCAACTCCGGCAGCTTATCGGCCTGGCGCTGGAAAACAATCGCGATTTGAAGGTTTCAGTACTTAATGTCGAGACGGCCAGGGCAAGTTTCAGGGTTGAGCGTTCGGCCCTGATGCCAGCCATCAGCACGAACGGAAGCCAGACATCTGCACACCTTCCGGGAAACCTCTATTCTACACGGTCAACCGGCCCGGTTACTTACCAGCAGTATGAGGCGAACCTGGGCGTTTCATCGTGGGAAATCGACTTCTTTGGCAGGCTCAGAAATCTGAGGGACGAGGCACTGGAAAAATATCTGTCTACGGAAGCTTCATCCCGGGCAACGCAAATCAGCCTGGTATCTGACGTTGTGAGCAGTTATCTGACTCTTTGCGCCGACAATGATCTGCTGAAACTGGCTGCTGATACGCTAAAAAGCCAGAAAGAAACATACGAGCTTGCGAGACAGCGTTATGAAATGAAAGTCAGCAGCGAGCAGGATCTTGTACAGGTTGAGACGTCGGTCAGAAGTGCTGAGGCAGAGCTCGCTCAGTATGAGAGGCTGGTTAAGCAGGACATCAATGCGCTGAGGTTACTGGTCGGGACAGAGCTGCCGGAAGATCTTGCAGGCAATGCGACGCTTAAGCATGACTGGCGTTTTCAGTCACTGCCATCCGGCATACCTTCAGAAGTTTTAACGGGAAGACCTGATATTATTGCTGCCGAACATACGCTCAGGGCTGCAAATGCCCGCATCGGTGCAGCAAGAGCCGCCTTTTTTCCAAGCATAAGCCTGACAGCCTCAGGCGGGTCAGCCTCAGAGAGCCTCGGACATCTGCTTGAGGGCGGAACAGCCGCATGGTCTTTTGTGCCCAGCATCAGCCTCCCCATTTTCGACGGCGGAAAAAACAGCGCAAATCTTGATGTGGCTGAAATATCCAAACGCGTGGAAATCGCAAATTATGAGAAAGCGGTCCAGACGGCATTTAAAGAAGTATCAGATGCCATGGCCGGGCAGAATACCTACCGTCATGAGCTGACTGCACGTGTTCAGGATACAGTGGCTAATACGCGTTACTACAACCTTGCCCTGCAGCGGTACCGTGAGGGCGTTGATAACTATCTCAATGTTCTTGTAGCTCAGCGCACACTCTTTGACGCAAAAAAGTCTGAAATCTCAGCGCGAGTCGGGGCTCTTACTCAGCACGTCACTCTCTATAAAGTGCTCGGTGGCGGGTGGAAAGCATAATTGTGGTCTGGCAGGCAGAAAACAATGTGCATTGCCTGCCGGTATATGAAACATGCAGGAGAAGTACCGATGAACGCTAACTGTGAAAAGAAGTCCACCTTAACTGTCCAGAAAAACCAAATTACAGATGCGGCGGTGA
Organism: Phytobacter sp. V91; assembly: GCF_965644225.1. NCBI lineage: Bacteria > Pseudomonadati > Pseudomonadota > Gammaproteobacteria > Enterobacterales > Enterobacteriaceae > Phytobacter > Phytobacter sp. V91. The sequence continues at coordinate 49,014 of NZ_CBFFRJ010000022.1, forward strand.
CCCTGACCCGAAATCCTGACCATGACCTTGCATGCTAACGCTTGGCCGACCCGTTCTAAAGAATCGGCAGGACGTCTCCAAACACGTTCCTTACCCGGTATCATTTATGTTAGGAAAATACGTATTGATGCAACAATGGATATTAATAATCCAAAATTAAATGAGCAGACAGTAGTGGCTGGTTAATTATTAGATTGAAAAGTAAATCTTAGTAAGGTACTGATAAAAATGCAGATACTACCAGTGCCTTATCAGTTACTCTTTCGGATGATTTGGTTGACAATAATGTCTGCATTTAGCATAAAGTTGCCTTTCAGATTAAGTTATGGCCTTGAGTCATAAAAGTGTAAGTTCAAATCTGAGATAATACACTTTTGAGTCATTTAACCTGACTTCAATTCTTTGCAGTGGTGGGTATGCGAAAATATAGGTAAAGAACATCCGAGTATCCTTGCCACTATTTAAAACCCTGTAGGGCTGATACTTCATTTATCAATGTGCCTTTCTGCATTACCAGAACGAACCGTGGTACTACGTGCTGCCGCGATACGCCTGCGAGCAATGTTCACATAATCCGCTTCGCGCTCAATACCGATGAAACAGAAATCTTCCATCGCTGCGGCTTTGCCGGTGCTTCCACTTCCCATAAAGGGATCAAGGACAGTGCCGCCCGGTGGAGTAATCAGGCGGCAAAGGTACCGCATCAGCTCTGTGGGCTTTACACATGGATGATTGTTACCCTCACCACGGTCCTTTCTGCTGGCTTTCGCACAATAAAAGAACCGACTGGCGCTGCTAATTTCTACCTGCTGAGGGTTATCCCGGAACCAGGCAAGCACTTCGTCACTGCCATCATGGATAAGATTGGCAGGCCATCGGCCATCGGGGTTTCCTTGCCTGGCGGTACCCCCATCACCTTTATTTCTGCCTCGCCACATGTGGTTAGGATCGGAACCTCCCGGTCCATTTGGATAATCATAGGGTGATTCCCCCTCTGCCAGTGGGATCCTGCATTCGCTGGTGTTCAGAGCGCCGGTACCATAAACGCGAACATTCGATGCCATGGATCCCCTGAATGGCTTACGGGCAAGGGTAATGGGCTCCATAGCCGGTTTCAACGCGTGGTGAGATTTCGGAAAACCCGAGCCATATACCCAGCCCAGCATTCCGTCACGTCCAAATGCCGCATCCAGCAATTTGAGCTGTTCCGGCGACAAACTTTCAATGAGGACCTGCGCAGCATTGCTGGTCTCGTAGAGAAATACAATCATGTCACGTATTTCAAAGCCCGCATCCTCAATACGCGCTGCCATCCGGTGTTGAGTTCGGGATCCCGAGAAGGACAATAGATGACCACCGGGCTCGAGTACGCGCAGACATTCTTCCCAGATGGCTTGTGAGGGAACATCATAGTCCCATGTCTTACCCATGAATTTAATACCATAAGGCGGGTCGGTCACGATGCTGTCCACAGAGTTGCCCGGCATATTGCGCAGTACGTCAAGGCAGTCGCCATGAGTCAGAATATCATGCATGGCGTTCCCTCCCTTCATCATCACCGACAGATGTGGAGGGGGGCCCTTGTTTATCCTTGACACTATTTTCCAGTTCATCGAGGGTGCGGAAGATAAACATTTCTCGGTTCTTCACATCAAATGGAACAGGAACGCTGTTTCTCATCACCGTCCTGATGCTGCCAAACAGCCTGACCAACGACTCCGTAGTTTTATCATCCGGCATAACATACATTGCATAGTGCCAGCGTCCGGCGTCGCTGGCGGCCAGATGACTGTTAATGATGCTGATGTAACGGGCGCGGGTTTTCATCGTTCGCTCTGTTTCCACTGCAATGATGGCACCGCTGCTTAAGGTAATAATGCCGTCCGGTCGGTGCCGGACGCCAGGGTATCGCGACATAAATTCTCCCCGGTCGCCGTTAAGCCAGCCTGTGCCACCTTTTTCCTCAAGGGCGATCCTTACCCGCTGGTTTAACAGTCGATGTTCCAGCGTCGAGTTTTTGAGTTTACCCGGCTCAAAATAGGCGGGGAAAACCCTGTCATTAGGGAAGGTGCGATTTAATCGTCAGTTATGAGAACATAAGGCTTTCTTTGCCATAGATTTTTCACGATGCCCGCA
>NZ_CBFFRJ010000023.1:0-49229 GCF_965644225.1 Phytobacter sp. V91
CTGGGCCTGTTTATAGGTCATCTCGCCTTTTTCGACCTGCTCAACAACGGCTATTTTAAAGGATAGAGGATAATCGCGTTGGGTGCGTTTGAACTCAGTCATCATCACGTTCTCCGGATTTAAGTCAGGAACGGGTCAACGCTATTCAGGACGGGTCAAAGAGATAAAAAAAGCCGCTTTCGCGGCTTTTTTTGTTTTACCAGACAGGCAGTTCGTCTTGCAGGAACGGGTTATGCAAACGCTCATTACCCAGCGTGGACATTGGGCCGTGACCAGGAATAAAGGTCACATCATCACCCAGCGGGAGTAACTTACTTTTGATGGAATTGATCAATTGCCCATGATCCCCTTTCGGGAAATCACTGCGCCCGACGCCGCCTTTAAAGATGACGTCACCGGAGACCAGCAACCGGGACTGAGCATCGAAAAAGACCACATGGCCCGGCGTATGGCCCGGGCAATGCAGCACCTGTAAGTTAACCTGCCCGACACTCACCGTCTCCCCTTCGTTTAACCAACGATCGGGCGTCAACGGCTGGCAGTCTTCCAGGCCAAACATACGGCTCTGAGCGGGTAACCCCTGCAACCAGAACTCATCTTCTTTTTCCGGTCCGACAATTGGCACGCCATAGTGCTGCGCCAGTTCTGCGGCGGCTCCCACATGATCAAGATGACCGTGAGTGAGCAGGATCTGGGTTAAGGTGACGCCGGAGGCATCCACTTCCTGCATGATGCGCTGCGCATCGCCACCAGGATCGACGACGGCAGCAAGCCGGGTCTGTTCACACCAGATTAACGAACAATTTTGCGAGAATGCCGTAACCGGAATAATGCGATAGTTCATGCTGCTCCTGTCTGTTTCTGTCTGAGGATTACCAGTGCCGAACCGGCCCGGTATCAATATGCACAAAGTCACTGCTGGGGTAATATCCTACACCACCGGCGCGCAGAGATAACGCAGCTTTGCGAACATTGCTCAGAGAAATCCCTTCGATGTGAAAATCCATCGCCTGCCCTTTGGTATGGTAGCTCTTTTTGGCGACCCCACGACTGTGGGCACGGAGCTCGTTATTGGTATCCACTGAACGATAGCCTGAAATCAGCTGTACAGGCTTGCGCGTTCCCAATAAACCTTGCAGGCGGAAAAGCTGGTCAAACAATTGCGGATCGATGGTTTTGATTTTATTCGCGCGATAATCACGGAAAAAATGGTTCAGCTTTACTAATTCATCCTGAATATAGCCCTTGCCATCGAAAAACTCGGCCTTAATAGACTCTCCGGTATTAAGATTACTCAGCGTTAAAATACGCGGGCGTGGTGTTGCCAGGGTTGCAAATGCACGTTGAGGTAAGATGGCTGCACCAAGGGCAATACCACCTAACGCCAACAATTTGCGGCGATTAGCGTCAAATTTGTCCATGATTTTCAGGTCTTCAAGAAAGCAAAGTGATCGTATTTTATGCACTTTTATTGCGCACCAGGGCACCTTACCGGGCAACAACGCCGACGTCAAGGCAGCCAGACCCCAGGAAACACGGGCCTTACAGCTGAGCAGGCCCGTTTTCACCAGTAATTACGACAACGCTATTTTCAGAACGTCTTCATTTACCTGATTAATTGTTCAGCTTTCGCCAAAATTTGTGCGCCAGATCGCGCGGTGAGATCGTAATTGTAAATATCTGTACGATACTGCGTACGCCCGTCGGCACCAACAAAAGCGGTTAAATAATAGAGATTGACCGGAATATTCTGCCGAATATTAACGTAGCGGGTATCCCCTTCTTTTAACGCAGTCGAAATGCGTGAGTCATTCCAGCCGGCATCCTGCAACAGCATATTGGCCAGCTCGGATGCTTTGTTCACCCTCACGCAGCCTGAGCTCAACGCACGGGCATCTTTCTGAAAAAGGTTATGGTTGGGCGTATCATGCAGATAGATGGCGTCAGAGCTCGGCATATTGAACTTATAACGCCCCAGAGAATTCTGTGCGCCCGGCGCCTGCTGGAAACGGAACGGCAGGTTCGATGGCGTAATGGTCGCCCAGTCCACCATTGCGGGATCGATAGCCTCTTTGCTGTTCCAGCCACGCAGCACCGTATAGCCATGGCGTTCAAGATAAGTCGGATCATTCCAGACTTTTGGCAGAATATCTTTGCGCGCCAGCGTCGGCGGTACGTTCCACGGAGGGTTGACGACCACATTATTCAGTGCGCTACTCATCATCGGCGTTTTACGATCCGGGCGGCCAACGATAACCCGGGATGCCAGCACCTCATTGCCGTTCTGGTAATAGACCAACGAATATTCCGGGATGTTCACCATAATCCCCGTCGACAATTTAGCAGGTAACAGGCGCAGACGTTGAATATTCAGCGCCAGCACACCGGCACGCTGCGCTGGCGTCACATTAAGCCAGTTACGGGTTGCCGTACCTATTACCCCATCCGCATGCAGGCCCTGTGCAGTCTGAAAGCGTTTCACCGCCGCCACCAGTTTAGGGTCGTACTCGCTGCGTACCACAGCCGCCGACAGATTCTTTTTGCCCTGCTGTTGAGGGGCCGCTTTCACGGATTGCGTCGCCTCAACGGCAACAGCGGACGGGCTGACAACCGCATCGGCGGATGTATCGCCTGGGAGGGTAATTTTCGGCTGTTCATCCATCATCCCACTACGCTGTAAAATCTCGCGCAGCGCAGGCACATCATTACTCCACTGACCCGGGCGCAAAGAGGTGGTGGCGGTGAGTTGTGGCCAGGGGTTGTTATCCGCCACCAGGCTTTGCAGCGACTGGTGCATAACGCCATATTGCGGATGATGCGGTGCAAGGCTGGCGATAAAACCGGACATATCGCCTTTATCGAGAGCGACCTGCCACTGGTTAATCGCAGACAACGACGGCATCTCAAGCACATAAGGTTTACTGCTGTATAACCAGCGATTTCCTTTAACCGGAATACCGGCAACGAAGTGCAGATAGCCAAGCATGGCATCTGACAGCACCACGTCTCTTGCCATACCCGTGACGCCAGGATCGGTCAGCAACTCAACCCAGGTGGTAAATTGCGGCTGAAAACCCGCAATAGCCACTTCTGCAAGCTGCTGCGAAAACGCCTGCACCGCCTCACGGTTTTCCCACAGCGGCTTCATCTCCCGGGCGGCGTACAGCCCGGCCAGGGCGTTCATATAGACGGGTGTCCAGTTAGCGGGCAGTTCGGCCTGCAATGCCGAACGTGCAGTTGCCGCTGCATTTGCAGTTGGGAAAGGGGTTAACCCGGCCATCATTGCTGTTGCGCGAGATTGCTCCAGCGGTTGGGTTAACGCCGTAGGTTGATCGCCAGTGGTGGCGGAACTGTCAACCGGTACAACTTCAGGCTCATCAGCCTGTACGTTAAACAGCGGAGCAAATGCGAATGCCAGGCACAAACTTAATGCGGACATCCGACGACCATACGACTTTGTTAGCAACATCCCTTGCCCCCTGTTTCTTCAGTAATCGCAACGACAGATCAATCTTTCTCTAAGTATATAAAGACAAAAAAGCATTTGCCCAGGCAAATGTAAAGAAGTTTAAAGGTGACTGCTGCCCGGAAAGGAGCTTCAGAAATGAGAAAGGGCGGCATAACAGCCGCCCTTGCATGAACCATTCATCAGGATGCGTCAGCCGTCCCCGGCAACGTTTCCGGCAGCTGTGCGGCAAAACCACGCAGCCCCACTACATGAACATGTTCGTTATTGTTAACCACCTTACGCACCAGCTTATAGGTCGTCCCTTTTTCCGGGCTGATGTTCTCCGGCGCCGCAATAATCAGCTGCATTTCCAGACGTTCACACAGCTCGAACAGGGTCGCAATGGAGCGGGCATCCAGACGGGCTGCTTCATCAAGGAACAGCAGTCGGCATGGGGAGATGTCTTTGCCGCGCAGACGACGGGCTTCATCTTCCCAGCTTTGCACAACCATCACCAGAATCGACATCCCGGTACCGATAGCTTCCCCGGTCGACAGTGCGCCAGACTCTGCACGCAACCAGCCATCAGAGCCACGGTTAACCTCAACTTCCATCTCCAGGTAGTTACGGTAATCGAGCAGCTCCTCACCAATGGTCTGCGGTGTACGCTGCCCAAGGTCGATTTGCGGGTTCAGGCGCTGATACAACTTCGCCAGTGCTTCCGAGAAGGTCAGACGATTGCTGTTAAACAGATCCTGATGCTGCTCGTGCTGTTCGGAGAGCACCGTCAACAGGGTGGCATGGGTTTCACGCACATTCACGTTCAGTCGTACGCTGTTAACCTGACCAAAGGAGACGCTTTGCAGACCCTGGTTCAGCATGCGAATACGGTTCTGCTCGCGCTGGATAGTCTTACGAATAATGTTCGCCACACTGCGTGAGCTGATAGCCAGCTTCTGCTCACGGGACGTCAGCTCTTCCGTCAGACGACTGAGTTCGATTTCCATCTGCTCGATGGCTTCCACCGGATCATCGGTGCGAATAATATCCTGACGAATACGCTCGCGCAGATGCTGATAGACCGCCACAAAGAACTGAATTTTGCGTTCAGGGCGCTTCGGATCTTCAGACATCCGCAACACGTCGCGCAGATGTTCGTTATCCGCCACCGCAAGACGCAGCGCACCGAGTGCCTTATCCGACATGGAACGCAGCTCATCACCGGACAGGTAAGCCAGCTCACGACGATGCAGACGACGCTCAACGCCATTATCTTTCACCATTCGCATCACCGCGCACCAGCCGGCCTTCGCGGTCACCACCTGCTCACGTATTTCGTGATAGTCGCGTTCCAGACGGCGTAATTTGCGGGTCAGATTGTCCATTTCCGCTTCGCAGAAGGTCAGCGCTTTTTCCAGCTGATTACGGCGTGCGCGGTTGGCGGAGAGCTGTGCATGCAGCTCATCCCGACGAATACGCGCGCGTTCTTCCGCACCGCTGTCGGCACGGACGCCGATATCCTGCAGCTCTTTTTGCAGATCGCTGAGCAGCTCATTTTTCGTATCGTAAGAGCTTTTCAGGGAAGCCAGCACCTGATTGTATTGATTGAGCTGTGCGGCATGACTGCGCAGCGCTTCACGCGTGCGGGTACGCTCCCCTTCAGCCTGCTCCAGACGCTGGCGCAGTTTCTCATTGAGGTCATTATTGCCGCTGAGCATTTCCGCAGAATCGGAGTAACTGAAATGCGCCCGACGCTGAACCACTTCCGTCAGGGCGAACGCCTGCTGACGGGCATCACGCTGTACCTGCTGCGACAGGGCGTAGTCTTCTTTTAACTGCTCAAACTGTTGCGGATCGCTTTGCAATACTGAGACGATCGGCTCCAGCTTCGCCAGCTGGTTGCCAAACTGCTGAATGAACCGGGCGGCCTCCTGAGCCTCGTCCAGCCGTTCCTGGATCTCATCGACCCGATCCGCCAGCGTATCGTCAGCCAACAGACTCAGACGCGGCAACAGGCGATTAAGCTGCGCAACACCCTCTTTGGCCTGCTCAAACCGGGTACGGTTTTGCTGGTTGTCACTTTCGTGGGTATTCAGCGCCCGCTCCAGCTCACCGCGACGGCTGTTCAGTCCGCGTATTTCGGCTTCCGGATCGGCCTCAAACGCAACAGCAAGATGGCTGCCGATAAAGCGGCTGAACGCCTGATGCAGACGCTGAGTTTTTTGCACATCGAACGACAGGGTCGCAAAACGTTCCGCAAGGGCTTCACGTTCAGTGTGCAGGCTCTCAATACGGCTTTCACGCGCTGCACGACCAAACAAAGGTACGCTCGGGAAGCGCGAATAGCGCCACTGGCGGTCGGCAATTTTGACGACAACGGCTTTTTCCAGCTCGTCAACGCTGAAGACGCTATCGTCAAAGGACTGCGGGTCCCCTTCAATCAGATAGAGATCTTCCGGGCAATCATCGAGACCTTCGAGCATTTCCGAGACGAGAGATAAATCAGGCACCACAATGGCATGGCGTGACGGGCCATAAAGCGCAGAGTAATAAGGCGCATCCTCAAGGCTGACGTCATCATAGATTTCAGAAAGCAGTACGCCGCCAAAGCGTTCTGCCAGCGTATTCAGACGACCGTCTTCCGCCCCGCCGGGCTGGCTCAGGCGTTCAATCTCTTCATCAACGGCACGTTTGCGCGCCCCGACATCATCGCGTTCAACGATAGCTTCACGTTCACGCTCCAGCAACTGCTGGAGGTATTCGGTAACATCCTGACCGGATTCAAACTGTTCACCGCTTTGCTCGCATAGCTGAGTCAGGCTGCTTTGCGCCGCCAGCCAGATCGGGGCCTGTCTGGTCAGCGTCTGAATTCGCGACTGGTGCTGCTCAAGCTCCTGACGCAGGGCCATACGCTGTTCGCCCGCCGTAGCCACCGTATCCGCCAGGTCTGCAATGCGTGCTTCCAGCTCCTGATGCAGAGATTCCAGTTCATCGGCGTCATATTGCTTACCCTGACGCTTACAAAATTCAGCCAGCAGTCGTTCGGCATCCTGCTGTTCACGCAGCCGCTGCTCCAGCTCGTTCAGACGCATACGCAGCGACTGGGCATCGAGGGCCTGATGACGTTGATTCGCGCCATCTCGCAGAAGTTCACGGGCCACGCTCCAGGCCTCGCTGCGCGCCAGTGGACCATTAATGGCAACCACCAGTTGATACGCCTGCTCAAACTGGCTATGTGCGGTTTGCGCAACGCTCATTCGCTGGTCGAGCACCAGCAGTTTTTCGGTCGCTTCCTGCTCTTTTGCCTGGAAGGTTTCCAGCCATTCATCAGCCGTTTCAGACGTCAGATCGGGTAACTTACACAGATCTCTGGCACGTTGCAGTGCCTGGATAGCCTGGTTGTACTGGATAGCGCGGGTTTGTTGTACATCCAGCGCCTGCTGATAATCTGCCAGCTGACTTTTCAGCTCATCAACTTCCAGCTCAGCCGCTTCCGCCCGGGCTTCGTTATCTTCCTGTCTGTCGGTCGCTTCGGCGACGACTTCGGTTTGCTCCTCAAGACGGATCTGCAGCTCTTCAAGATCTGAAGCGTAACGCTCGATTTTTTCCTGCTGACGCAGCGCCGTTTGCACCAGATTCAGATGATCGCTGGCGGCCTGATAATCGGCCTCAAGATCGCCTTCAGCCCCATTGTGTTCAGACAGCTCACGCGCCATATCCACATGTTTGAACTGCTCGGCCGCCAGCTGCTGGCGGGAGGTGAAGAGATCCCGGCGATCGGTCAGCGCCTTATCCAGATGTATACGCCGCTCGTTGGCGTGGCGCATATAATCCGCTGCCACGTAGTTTGTCGCTTCGCTGATCAAATGTTTGAACAGGTCGCGGTCCGACTGCGTAACGCGAATCGCCTCCAGCGTCAGTCGGTTTTCTCTCAGCGCGGCTTCCATATCCTGGAAAGCCTTACGTACACCGCTGTTTTCCGGTAACAGATAATCACGTAGTGAGCGGGTAATGGCGCTGGAGATACCGCCGTACAGCGAGGCTTCAATCAGGCGGTAGAACTTGCTGCGGTCAGAAGCCGTACGCAGACGACGGGCAACGATACCCAGATCAAACATCAGCGCGTGGTAATCAGTGATGGAGTTGAACTGCTTAAACTGCACGCCTTCCATTGCATCAAGTTTGTCTTTGACTTCCGGCAGCGGCAGCACGCGAGCCTGGCGTTCGTTCAGAGTCTCGGTTAATAGCTGTGTGGGCAAGAAGGCCGTCGGCAATCCCTGGATTGCAAAAGGTTTAATGTCAACTTTACGATCGCGCCCGGCCACTTGTTGCAGACGGACACCGACCAGCACACGCTGGTGGCGGGAGTTGATCACATCCAGCACCGCGTAGCAGACCCCTGCTTTTAACTTTCCGTGCAGGCCTTTATCTCTTGAGCCTGACGTGGCGCCCGCTTCGGTGGTGTTACGAAAATGCAGCAGCGTCAGATCCGGGATCAACGCCGTGACAAAGGCCGCCATGGTGGTGGATTTCCCGGCGCCATTACCCCCGGATAAGGTGGTAACCAGTTCGTCCAGGTCAAAAGTACGGGCAAAGAAACCGTTCCAGTTAATCAGCGTCAGTGAGCGAAATTTACCGCGATCAATCATTATTCTTCCTCTCCACTATCCGGCTGGTTTTCTTCTGGCTCGTCATTGAGCAACAGGCGATTTTCGACGGGCATCGCTTCGCCATCGCGGATCAAACGGCGCTGCGCTTCACGCGCATCATCGCCGGAGCGAACATCCGCACCAAAGCGAAACACCGATTCGGTAATGCGAAACTTACTGCTGTCATTCCCCATAAACCAGACCATGCCAAGACGGCGTAAACGGTTCAGCGACGAACGCACTTTTTCCTGCAATTTCTGCCGGTCAAGATCGGAGCCGGTCGAACGGTTATTCACCAGCTTCAGCAGACGGCTCTCTTCCGCCAGCGACAGCAATTCGTCATACAGCTCTTGCTGGGTGAAAATCCCTTCATTGGCCAGACGCTCCGGGCTGAGATAGAGATAACAGAGGATTTTACCCACCATCATATCGAGTTCAGACAGTACCGAGCGCGGGATCAGAGTGGTTGAGCGAGGGCGCAAATAGAAAAATCCCTCCGGAGCGCGCAGCAACTCCACGTTATAACGCGCGTAAAACTCTTCCAGATATTCCTGAAAATCCATCAGGAAAGCGTGATTATCCAGTTCATCAAGCCCAATGTGACGACCCGCACGCAGTGCGCTGTCGAGCGCAGGGAAAAGGGAGTTAGATAATGCCTGGGCCAGTTTAACCGGCATCATTTGTTCAATATTTGTCAATGACATGCGCCTGTACCTTGGCTCCGTAATCATTAATCGGCTGCCATTTTGCCGGCAGTCCGGTGAAATCTGCTTGCGCCACGCCAAGGCGCACCGCCTGATCAATCACGATCCTTGCAATATCAAAGTGCCGTGCCCGGGGATATCGCAGTAAATACTCGCGCACAACCAGGCCCAAATCCAGTGGCGTTTTTCTGGTTTTATAGATGGCGAGTTGTTCTTCGATCATCGCGGCAAGTTGTTCGCGAATTTCGTTGAATTCTTCGTATTCCAGATCTGTCGGCAGTTCGCCTGTGACTTCTGCATCGCTGAGCGCCATCTCTTCATCACGCATATCCAGCAACCTGTCGGCGCTGGCGTAGGTGAGCGCCCATGGAGCATCGAAATAGGACTGAACAGACTGACGCAGACGCTGGGCAAATACGCGGTTTTTATCCATATCTATCGCGGTACGAATAAATTTATGCACGTGGCGGTCGTAGCCGATCCACAAGTCGATTGCCTGCTGACCCCAGCTGACGATGCGATCCAGTTTGCTTTGCAGATCAAAAATAAGCCGGTCGATAAACTCAAGATCGTTGTGCGCCAGCAGCGCATCCTGAATTTGCAGCAGGTTGGCCTGTAGCTTATCGCCAGCGGCATCCAGCGTATCCTGCAGCTCACGCAGCGTTCCTGAGGTTTCTGACAGCAACAGTTCACAGCTGGAAATAGCTGCCCGCCAGTCTTTGTTCAGCAGTTGCGCAATATCGTCTTTCACCTGTTGCTGCTGTTCATCCATGACACGTTGCGTCAGGTCGATACTGTCGAAAATCTCCGCGACCGAATATTTCAGCGGCGCGTAAACATTACGATGCCAGTGGAATTCATCCCCACCTTCATCGGCAGCATCGGCAGCGCGTTTCAACTCCCCTGACACGATAGACAGCTGCATAGAGAGGCGCAGGGTGGAAAACTCACGTTGGCGAATATAGTAGTCAGTGATGCCGATCCCCAGTGGGGTCAGACGATAGATGGCATTGCCTTCAGCAATTTCGCTGGTAAAGCGATTTAACAAACGCTGACGCACCATATCATTGATGGCGTTATTAGCACGCTGAGTGATGGTTTCACTGCTTTGTTCAAATGCGTCGCTGACGTGACGAAATGCGTCCACCAGCTCTCCTTCGCTCATTTCGCCATCCAGTCGTTCACTGTTTAACGTGGCGACCGCCAGCAAAAATGAGAGTCTGTCCACGGGCAAAGCTATGGAAAAATCATTTTTTCTGGCCCAGGCAACCAGTTCGGGAACCGTCTGGGAAATTTCACTCATCGTTCATCCTTTTCTCTCTCTGCGGCTTGAGCGCGGTCACGTGAATATAACGGCCCAGGCTAATCCAGGGCTCCTGACGGCAATATTGCGTTTCAAGTTCAAGCAACGCGGCATAACAATCATGCTGCTTACGCTTCTCTCGCAGATAATCGTGAAATACGCGGACACCGGTTTTGCCGGTGATTTGCCAGCCGATCTCACTGAGCCAGCCGTAAACCTCTTCCGGGCGACGCGGATAATTCGGGGACAATGTGCGCTTTTTCTTTTTAGGCATACCTGCCTGCACATAGTCAAAATTCCCTACCACCATATTGTGCATCAACAGGCCGTTTGCATTGTAGAACATCAACGACAACGCGCCACCAGGCACCAGCACTGACCATAAAGCACGTAATACATCCACTGGCATTGCCACCCATTCCAGTACCGCATGGAACAATATCAGATCAACAGGCGATTCCAAATGCTGTGCAATATCCTGAGCAGCGCATTGTACAAAATGCATGTTACCGCTCACACCTTTCTCTTGCGCCGCGCTGCTTGCCCGGGCGATCATCTCTTGCGACACATCGCATAACGTCACATGATGGCCACGCTGCGCCATCCTGATTGCCGTCTGTCCTTCTCCCCCGCCAGCGTCCAGCACGCGGAGTTTACGATCGCCCAACTGGTTGAGTAGTCTGTCAAGGTCCTGCCAAAGGATCGCCTGGCGCAGCTGGCCCTTGGTCGTGCCATAAATATTACGCGAGAACCTCTCGGCGATGTCGTCGAAATTACGATCCTGCATAACCGCTCCACGATCCTGACAAAACCGCTATTTTGTCACAGGCAGGCGGAGAATGAACCCACCTGGTGTAAGATCGCCGCTAAACGCAAGCTGTATGGTCAAAAAGGAGACGGAAGCTGTGCTTTTCATCCTCAAAAAATACATTGGCGGGCTGATGCTCCCCCTGCCCTTTTTGTTGTTTCTGGCAGGTCAGGGGTTATTGCTGATCTGGTTCAGCCGCTGGCAGAAGACCGGGAAGGGAATTGTCACGCTCAGTTGGCTGCTTTTGTTGCTTCTTAGCCTGCAGCCGGTTGCGGATAAAATGCTCAGGCCGATTGAGAACAGCTACCCCACCTGGCGTGGTGGTCAGCAGGTGAAGTATGTGGTGATCCTGGGTGGAGGTTATACCTGGAATGAGGACTGGGCCCCCAGCTCGAATCTGATCAACAACAGCTTACCACGCCTGACAGAGGGGATTCGACTGTGGCGGGAAAACCCTGGCGCCAGGCTTATCTTTACCGGCGCGGCGGCGCGGACTAACCCCGTCAGCACTGCTGAAGCTGGCGCCCGGGTCGCGGAGAGTCTGGGGGTTCCGCGCAGTGAGATCATGACGCTTGATACGCCAAAAGACACTGAGGAAGAAGCCGCAGCCGTTAAACAGGCCATCGGCGATACTCCTTTCCTGCTGGTCACTTCCGCGTCACACATGCCCAGAGCCCTGATCTTCTTCCGCAATGCCGGCCTGCACCCATTACCGGCTCCCGCCAACCAGCTGGCCATTGAATCGCCGCTCAATCCCTGGGAACGCGTTATCCCCTCCCCGGTCTGGCTGATGCACAGCGACCGGGTGGGATATGAGACTCTGGGGCGGGTCTGGCAGTGGCTTAAAGGGGACTCAGGCGAGCCAGGGCAGCAGTGATTTAGAAGCTAAATCGAAACTGCTACGGTTGAAGTGGCCGGTGTTCACCAGCTGTGCCACTTCATCCCACAGCAGATACAGCCAGCGCCGCCACATAAAGGCCTCTGCAACAGGCGCCCGCTGGAGATAGTGCCAGAGCAGCCCTTCCGAAAGCGGCCCATCCGCGAGGCGAAATAGCTCATATTCTCTCGGGGCCCAGAGCATGATCCCAGGCCCGACCATTGCCAGCAGCTGATCGCTGCGCGCATCTTTGAGCATACTGCGCAGATTAAAATTACCGTGGACCAGTACGCAGTTATCATTAAAGCCGTCAAATAATGCCGGCAAACACTCACGGGTGCGAAACAGGATACGTTTGTCCTGCATCGTCAGGCCGGTATTCTGATATTGATTCAGCGTCGACCATAGCACCTCAATACGCTGGCGATACCATGATGGCCAGATATTTTCCTGAGCGCCATCCACGGTACCGACACAGCCCCGGCTGTCCTGCCGGTGCCAGGCCAGCAGCCCTTCAACGATTTGATCCTTCAGTTGCTCCCAGCGCTCAGGGGTGCGGGCAGGCGCTTCTACCGGCACACCGCGCAGACGCTCAATCAGTAACACATCGGGCCCGGGATGCTCTTCATGGGTCATCACGCCATAAACAACTGGCATGCGCACCGTGCCGCTGCGTGCCAGCATTGAGATTTTCCATGCCAACTGGCGCGCAAGCCCAGGGGTGGTGAAACTTCTCGCCAGCAAGGGCATCGGGTTTCCCTGACTGTCATACAGAGACCATAATGCCGTGTCAGGTCGTTCACTGACACATTCCATCCGGCTCAGCCTTTCACCCAGCAGGTGGCTAAGTTCAGCGCGCAATTGTTCCATATAAGATTGCCCTCATGAATACCACTGCTTTTATAATGAGCGCCTGGCGAAGGGATGTCACCCTGATGAGATCAAATCAGGATGAGAATATTCAGGAAAAAGACAATTCCCCTCCGGGCAGAGGGGATGGCAGGCAAAAACTAACGCATTTCCGCGCGAACGCGTTCCAGATCTTCCGGCGTATCGACGCCGGTGCCGGGTATTTCAGCAGCAACCGCCACATGGATTTTTTCGCCATACCAGAGCACGCGTAGCTGCTCGAGCATCTCAATGTTTTCCAGCGGACTGGCTTCCCAGTTAACATAGCGGCGAATAAAACCGGCGCGGTAACCATAAATGCCCAGATGGCGCAGCAACGTATTGCCGATGGTTTCACGGGACACGGCAAAACGGTCACGATCCCAGGGGATGGTGGCTCGGGAGAAGTACAGTGCATAGCCTTCGGCATCGAGAACCACTTTTACGGCATTCGGATTAAAGGCTTCTTCGGCACTGTGAATGGGGGCGGCAAGCGTTGCCATCCCAACCGCACGCGCAGCCAGATTCTCAGCGACCTGGCGAATAATGGTCGGCGGGATCATCGGCTCATCACCCTGCACATTCACAATGACAGTATCGTCGCTGAAACCACATTTCTCGACCACTTCTGCCAGACGCTCGGTACCGGATTGATGATCGACACGGGTCATACAAACTTCACCGCCTGCCGCTTCAACCGCTTTTGCTACATCAGTGTTATCGGTTGCCACAATAATGCGGGCAGCACCTGACTCACGTGCACGTTCCAGCACATGCACAACCATCGGTTTGCCATTGATATCGACTAACGGTTTACCCGGCAAACGGGTTGAAGCATAGCGAGCTGGGATGATAACGACGAAACTCATGGGCGACTCTCTTCCTCTGTCAGTGGGCGGGATTCTGTTTCCAGCAGTACTGGGATCCCTTCGCGCACCGGATAAGCCAGGCTATCCAGTTTGCAGATTAATTCTTGTTTATCCTGGCTGTAATAAAGTTTGCCGTTGCAAACCGGACAGGCAATGATTTCCAGCAACCGATGATCCATTTTTCCTCCTGATGGGCCGGATATTTAATCGTTAAATATTAACATAATCATTTATCAGACCGCGTCTATTTCCAGCCCGCTTCGCGCATCAGCGAAAAGACCGTCAGGAAGACGGCCAAAAGTTATCCGTTCCGCTCCCTGCCAGCGGGCAAAATCGCTGATGGCAGCCAGCAGCCCTTTCTCAAGGCGATGACCTGGTTTGACGTCAGGCTCAAGCCAGAGTGCGATAACCTCCAGTATTCCCTGCTGGCGGTGCATTTTGGCGTCCATTCTTCCCACCAGTTGCCCGCAATGCAACAGCGGCAATACGAAATAACCAAACTGCCTTTTTGGCGCAGGCGTATAGCACTCGAGGCGGTAGCTAAAATTGAAAAGTTGTTCGGCGCGTTTGCGATCCCAGACGACGGGGTCAAATGGGGAGAGCACCGCGCTGTGCGTGGCTTTTAACTTATCGGAGGTTCCTTGTTCCAGGAGGGGTAGCAGGCTGGTATGCAGCCAGGCCGGGCCAAGTGTTTCAACATTCACTGGCACGATAAGGTTTTCTGCCTGCATTCTCTCGAGCAACGCCGGTAATGCCGGTTGTCGCAGGCGATAGTAATCCGCCAGCCATTGGGCACGAAAAAGGCCAAGGCTGCGCGCACTGTTTGCAAGCATCCGATATTCTGCCTGCGCCTGGGGCAAAAGATCGCGCTCATCGTTCCAGTCCGGCATCACGCGACTGGTCAGATCGTAGACCCGCTGAAAATTGCGCCGCTCAATTACCATCACTTTGCCCGCAGTAAAGAGTCCTTCCAGATGACGCTTATGAGGTTTCCACGCCCACCAACCGCCAGCGCCTTTACGCGGATGCGCGAAGTCAGCAGAACGTACAGGGCCATGCTGCTGCATGTGGGCCAGCAGCATGTCAATCTCTTCGCCGTGCTCCTGCATCCATTCCTGAGAGTACTTCCAGCCCATCTTATCCGGAGCAAGCATCCGGTGGCGGACCAGTTCAAAATCACTGCGCGGTAAAAAGCAGGCTTCATGTGCCCAGTATTCCATTAATTCGCCGCGCGCCAGCGCCTCATCCAGCCAGACGGGCGAGTAATGACCCAGGCGGCTGAAGAGCACCAGATAAGGGCTGCGGGCAACAATGTTAATGGTATCAATTTGCAGCAGCGACATCCGCGCTATAGTGGAGAGAATATCGCCTGGCCTGGCTTTGCGCCCTGGTTTTTTTAGCAGTCCCTGGGCTTCAAGATGGAGATGACGAGCAGTTTGCAATGATATGCGCGCAACGGACATAGTCTTCCCGATAGAGAACGTGGCGCGCCAGTGAGTTATATCAGCGCACCAGGATTAACAATTCCTGTAGCAGTTTTTCCGCCTGTATCTCTGAAAGATGTGCCTCGACGGGCAAATACCACCAGTTTTCCTCGGCAAACCCCCGGCATTTAACCGCATCCTTCTCCGTCATGATCAAGGTTTGCCCCGCTTTAACAAGCCGGCCAACATCGGCATGAGTCAGAGCCTGATGATCGGCAAGGGCAAAGGTGTTTTCCGCTACCACGCCACACTGGGCGAGGGTTGCAAAGAATCGGGGAGGATGACCAATACCCGCCATGGCAACAGGATGACGCAGTTCGCGAACATCACAGCGCTCACCCGTTCGCAGATTCACCGCTTTCCCTGGCTGAAGTTGCATCGCGATCTCATTGGGAAATGCCACTCCACCGTTGGTTATTGCCGCATCAACCGTTTTAAGCCGTGATGCCCGTTCACGCATAGGCCCGGCAGGCAACCACCAGCCATTGCCAAAACGACGGACACCGTCGATCACCACAATTTCTTTATCACGAAACAAATGGTAGTGCTGCAATCCATCATCCGTGACGACGAGATCCACCGGCTCATGAGCCAGAAGCGCTTTCACTGCATCCACTCTGGCAGGAGAAACAGCCACCGGAGCGCCGGTGCGCTGATAGATAAGCACCGGTTCATCCCCCGCTTCTGCCGGCGTACTTTCAGGGGTGAGCAATAATGGATACTGCGCTGCCTTTCCGCCATATCCCCGGGAGACAACCCCGACACGAACGCCGCGTTGCTGCAACTGCTCAACCAGCCAGACAACAACCGGTGTTTTGCCATTGCCACCCGCCGTCAGATTACCCACCACCACCACTGGTACAGGCGCACGCCAGGATTTTCGCAATCCCAGTCGCCAGCTCAGCCGGATGATACCGCTCACCAGGCCATACAGCCAGGAGAGCGGCAACAGCAGCAGCCAGAGCGGCGATTCACCGGACCAGATGCGGGAGATCATTCGCCAAACTGCATTTTATGTAGCTGCGCGTACACGCCACGATGCTCCAGAAGCTCTGCATGGCTTCCCCGCTCGACGATACGCCCATCTTCAACGACGACAATTTCATCTGCCTGCTCAATGGTGGACAGACGGTGCGCAATCACAAGGGATGTGCGGTTTTTTTGCAGTTCGTTGAGTGCCGCCTGAATCGCACGTTCTGATTCGGTATCCAGGGCGGATGTGGCTTCATCGAGGATGAGGATCGGGCTGTCGCGAAGCAGCGCGCGGGCAATCGCGATGCGCTGGCGTTGACCACCAGACAACAACACGCCGTTTTCCCCGATAATGGTATCCAGTCCATCATCCATTTTACGGATAAAGTCCATGGCATAAGCCATTTTCGCGGCCTGCTCTATCTGCGAACGGTCAAACTCCTCGGTACGGGCATAAGCGATGTTATTGGCCACGGTATCGTTGAAAAGATGGACGTTTTGCGACACCAGCGCAACCTGGTCACGCAGCGAGGTCAGTTTATACTCGCGCAAATCATAGCCATCCATCAGGATCTGGCCTTCATCAATATCGTAGAAACGGGTGATAAGGCTGGCTATTGTCGATTTACCGGAGCCGGAACGGCCAACCAGCGCCACTGTTTTACCCGCCGGAATTTTCAGGCTGATATTACGCAGCGCCGGTGTTTCACGACCAGGATAGGTAAAAGTGACATTGCGAAACTCGATGTCGCCCTGCGCACGGTCAATAACGCGCGTACCTTCGTCTTTTTCCTGCTCGCTGTCGAGGATCGCGAACAGTGTCTGGCATGCCGCCATACCGCGCTGGAACTGCGCATTGACGTTAGTCAGGGATTTCAGCGGACGCATCAGGGCAATCATTGAGGAAAAGACCACGGTAATGGTACCGGCGGTCAAGGTTTCCATAACGCTTGGGAAGCTCGCGGCATAAAGCACAAATGCCAGAGCCAGCGAGGCAATAAGCTGGATAATCGGATCGGAAATGGAGGATGCCGAAACCATTTTCATCCCCTGCAAACGCATCTTGTTGCTGACTTTGTCAAAACGGCTGGTTTCCACACCCTGACCGCCAAACATCAGCACTTCCTTATGACCTTTCAGCATCTGCTCCGCACTGGTTGTCACCTGCCCCATCGTGTTTTGCATATTTTTGCTGATATTACGAAATCGCTTCGAGACCACACGAATGGCGAAGGAGACCACCGGTGCCAGCACAATCAGGATGATCGACAACTGCCAGCTGTAATAGAACATCATGATGAACAAACCGATGATGGACGCACCTTCACGCACAACGGTAATCAAGGCGCTGGAAGAAGATGAAGCAACCTGTTCGGAATCATAGGTGATGCGGGACAGTAACGTGCCCGTCGATTGTTTATCAAAAAATGAGACCGGCATCCCCATCATGTGGCTAAACAGACGGCGGCGCATGGTCATGACGACTTTCCCTGATACCCAGGAAATACAGTAACTTGAAACATAGCTGGTGAGACCGCGTAAAATCATCAGTCCGATAACTACCAGCGGCATCCATAACAAAACTGAGCGATCCGTTTTACCAAAACCATCATCCAGTAATGGCTTAAGCAGCGATAACATAAACGTATCGCTGGCTGCGTTAAGGATTAACGCTACTCCCGAGACGAACAACCCCGTTTTGAACGGCGCAATCATGGGCCAAAGGCGACGGAACGTTTGCCATGTTGAGAGATCTTTGTCGTTATGCATTCAAAAAACCAGCACTTGTTGAAATAGCCGCATATTCTACCCGTTATCGCCAGGGACGCCAAACCACTGATGGTACCAACGAGGCAAAATTTGCTCTCGTAAGCTAAAGATTGCCCAGCCTTGCGCAGAAAATGTCACGCTAACCTGCCCATGATGCGGTGTGTCGTACCAGCTATAGCCTTGTTGCAGATAACGATTTTTCACTTTTGCCGAGGGCAACCGCCAGGAATTATAGCGTGAAGCTGAAACCAGCGCGGCGTGGCCATTCACCCTTTGAATAAATGGCAGCGCGGATGACGTATTGCTCCCATGGTGGGGAACCTGAATGACAGTCGACGCCAGATGCTGCCAGTAGCGCTTTAACAGCGCGAACTCTGCCGGCGTTTCGATATCGCCGGTAAGCAATATACTATGGATGCCATCATCGACTTTCACCACACATGAGCGATTATTTCCTTTGTGTGTCGCGCCGTTGAGCGGCCAGTGCGCACTAAAGGTCAGCCCCTGCCATTGCCATGTTTCACCGCGAAAACAGGGGAGATGATTATCCCAGCCGACAGAACTTCGTACCCATAGTGCAGGCCAGGTTCGCAGCAATGTATTCAGCCCGCCACGATGATCCAGATGCTCATGGCTGAGGATTATTCCTTCAGGTTGCAAATGGTGCCAACGCAGCCAGGGAACAATCAGCTGCTGCGCACTGTCACCACCAGGCCAGGCTAATCCCGTATCGTAGAGGATAGCTTTGCCGTTACGTTCAATCACCATCGCCAGCCCCTGGCCGATATCCAGCATATGGACCTGCCAGCTATCCTCTTTCTCGCCACGAAACAGGGGCAGCATCAGGGTAATCATCCCCCCGATACAAAGCAGCGGAAAGGTTCTCCAGAGGTTCAGTCGCACCACGACCAGCCACAGCCAGGGCAGCCAGGCAAACCACTGCCAGCGGGCATCCACTTCCACCCACCCTTGCGGCAACGTATGCAGAAACCCGAACAGAACTTTCAGTGATGCGTCGGAAAGCCACCACTGAGCAAACTCTGCCCACTGCGGCCCGGTAAGGTGTAATAGCATGCCTGACAGAATCAAAGGGACGGTGACAAATGTCACCAGTGGAACCGCCAGCATGTTCGCCACCAGCGAGCTTATACTGATGCCGTGAAAAGAGAAGATCTGTAACGGCAACAGCAGCAATGTCATACCGGCTTGCAGATAGACCAGCTCAACCAGCCAGCGATACCACCATGCAAACCTGTTGGTTGATAGCGGTAACCATTGATACCAGAAGATCAGTGCCGCGACAGCAAAAGCCGACAACCACAGGCTTTGCGACAGAATTGCAACAGGATCAACCAATAAAATACCTGCCACACAGCAGCTCCAGACCTGCCAGGATGTCCATTGCCTGCCAGAGAGTCGTAAGGCTGCCCAGACGATCAGCGATATTGCGGTGCGAAAGGCAGGCGGCTGCATGCCAGTCAGCCATGTATACCAGCCCGCAAAGATAACCCCCACATACAACGGCAGTTGCCAGTTGATCCAGTGCACCGGAAACAGCAGCTGTATTGCGCGGGTTATGAGCCCGCCGATGATAGCGGTGATGGCAATATGCAGCCCTGATATCGCCATCAGAAGGGCGGTTCCGGTTTCCCGCATAATGTTTTTGGTATCCACGTCGAGCGAGGAGCGCTCCCCCAGTCCTAATGCCAGGATGACGGACTGCCAGGCGAAAGGCTCAAGCCGGTTTTTCAGCGAATTGACAAAACGCCCGCGCCAGTTGCAGTGACGGTTTATCACTGTTGCTTTTACAACACGCCCGGTCAGTTGTTGATGGTTGGACAAGGCGTGTCGCTGGGTATCAAAGCCGCCATCATTGAGCTGTCCATGAATGGCGCGCGCCCGGATGGTCATGCTCCACTGCTGGCCGACACATACAGCTTCAGGCAGGTACTCGCCATAAAGCACAATACCAGGGGCAGGAAACAGCCGTTTTCCATTCAGATGAGTGATTTTCGCGTAGTGGGTTGTTGCCTTGTCGGTGTCGGTAATCACCACCCTCACCTGCCGGTTTTCTCCCGGTAAGTGTTCCATTGGCCAGACAAGCTGCAATGCCGCCAGCACACCCCAGACAAAAAACAGCAGCGTCATCCCGGAATAGCGCAGCAGCGGGTGGCGAAACCATGCGAGCAGGCATGCGACAGGCAAAATGGCCCACAGGAAAGCGAGTTCGGGCAACGCCGGTAAAAACAGTAATGGCAACATCCCCAGATTGAGGCAAAAAGCCAGTGCAGGTAATGGCATCCACACCTCCTTGTTGTGGCGATTGTGAATGGAGGTATGCAGGGTGTCTGTTCGGGAATTTATACTCTGCGGCGGATGCAGAGGAGGATCTGCTCTTTTGCATTGCGGAACAGAGATTTTGCGAGCAGGTTCGGGTTATCAGAAAAGTGAAAAGCAGAAACGAAAAAAGCACCCCTGGGGTGCTTTTTTGCGATGAAGAAGTTTCACTGACAGCGAAACTTACTCCTCATAAATATTGGCGCGGTCACGTAATTCTTTACCCGGCTTAAAGTGCGGAACGTACTTCCCTTCCAGATCCACTTTATCGCCCGTTTTTGGGTTACGTCCGGTGCGAGGTGCACGATAGTGCAGAGAAAAACTACCGAAACCGCGGATCTCAATACGCTCACCCTGGGCAAGAGTAGAGGCCATATGCTCCAGCATCTCTTTGACCGAATCTTCCACGGCTTTAGCGGGAATATGCGATTGCTGGCTGGCAAGTCTTTC
The DNA here is from genome assembly GCF_965644225.1 of Phytobacter sp. V91. Taxonomy (NCBI): domain Bacteria; kingdom Pseudomonadati; phylum Pseudomonadota; class Gammaproteobacteria; order Enterobacterales; family Enterobacteriaceae; genus Phytobacter; species Phytobacter sp. V91. The sequence continues at coordinate 20,560 of NZ_CBFFRJ010000023.1, forward strand.
AATCAATTCTGACTTGGTCATGATTCCTCCGGTTTCCTTCAAGGCAAATTAGCTTAACAGCTTAAACAAGGGCGGCCATAGCCGCCCTTTGTGCTTGATTACAGGACGAAATCTGTAATCTGTCAAGTATCCTCGTCATACTTCGGTTCACATAAGCAACGCTTTACCAGATAACCCCGGAAATAAACCGGGGTTTCGTATTCAGCGGCTCGCTGTGACTCAAATCAGGCGGAGGAATTACTCGCCTTTAGCAGCAGCTTTGAAGGCTTCAGCCATAGCGTTGGAGAAGTTACCGTCTTCCTGTTTGTTGTTAACAGTAGCGATAGCATCTTTCTCGTCAGCTTCGTCTTTAGCACGTACAGACAGGCTTACAACACGGTTTTTACGGTCAACGCCGGTGAATTTAGCTTCAACGTCGTCGCCAACACTCAGAACCAGAGTCGCGTCTTCTACGCGGTCACGTGATGCTTCAGAAGCACGCAGGTAACCTTCAACGCCGTCAGCCAGTTCTACGGTTGCGCCTTTCGCGTCAACTGCAGTCACTTTACCGTTAACAATCGCGCCTTTCTTGTTCATAGCAACGTAGTTGTTGAACGGATCTTCTGCGAGTTGTTTAACACCCAGGGAGATACGCTCACGCTCTGCGTCAACCTGCAGAACAACAGCTGCGATTTCGTCGCCTTTTTTGTATTCACGAACTGCTTCTTCGCCTGTAACGTTCCAGGAGATGTCAGACAGGTGAACCAGGCCGTCGATGCCGCCGTCCAGGCCGATGAAGATACCGAAGTCAGTGATAGACTTGATTTTACCTTCAACACGGTCACCCTTGTTGTGGGTTTCCGCGAACTGCTGCCATGGGTTGTTTTTGCACTGTTTCAGACCCAGGGAGATACGACGACGTTCTTCGTCGATATCCAGAACCATAACTTCCACTACATCGCCAACGTTAACAACTTTGGACGGGTGGATGTTTTTGTTGGTCCAATCCATTTCGGAAACGTGTACCAGGCCTTCAACGCCTTCTTCGATTTCAACGAAGCAGCCGTAGTCGGTCAGGTTGGTCACGCGGCCAGTCAGTTTGGTACCTTCCGGATAACGCTTAGCGATAGCGACCCATGGATCTTCGCCCAGCTGTTTCAGGCCCAGGGAGACACGAGTACGCTCGCGGTCGAACTTCAGCACTTTAACAGTGATTTCGTCGCCAACGTTTACGATTTCGCTCGGGTGCTTAACGCGTTTCCACGCCATGTCGGTGATGTGCAGCAGGCCATCAACGCCGCCCAGATCAACGAATGCGCCGTAGTCAGTGAGGTTCTTAACGATACCTTTGACTTCCATGCCTTCCTGCAGGTTTTCCAGCAGTTGATCGCGTTCTGCACTGTTTTCGGATTCGATAACAGCACGACGGGAAACAACAACGTTGTTACGTTTCTGGTCCAGCTTGATTACTTTGAACTCAAGCTCTTTGCCTTCCAGGTGCAGCGTGTCGCGAACTGGACGAACGTCAACCAGGGAACCTGGCAGGAACGCGCGAATACCATTCAGCTCAACAGTGAAGCCACCTTTAACTTTGCCGTTGATGATACCGACCACAGTTTCAGCTTCTTCGTAAGCTTTTTCCAGCGTGATCCAAGCTTCGTGACGTTTAGCTTTTTCACGGGACAGCAGGGTTTCACCGAAGCCGTCTTCCACTGCATCCAGAGCAACGTCAACTTCGTCGCCAACCTGGATTTCCAGTTCGCCCTGGGCGTTTTTGAACTGCTCTGCCGGAATGGCGGACTCAGATTTCAGACCGGCGTCAACCAGTACGATATCTTTGTCGATAGCAACAACAACACCACGAACGATGGAACCCGGGCGGGTTTCGATTTCTTTTAAGGATTCTTCAAATAGTTGAGCAAAAGATTCAGTCATGTTTAATCTTCAGGTTTCATATTTAACGTCCACCTGGCTCCGTGCCGGATGGGGTTGTTTAACATACCCGCTCACATTCCATTGCTGCGGGGGTACTACAAATTCGGTCGCTTACGCGAGGGCCAGTTTTTGGCGCGCATATTGTAACGCTTTTTCAATCACTTGCTCAATACTTAAACTGGTGGAATCCAGTACTAAAGCATCGGCAGCGGGAATAAGCGGCGCAACGGGACGATTACGATCGCGGTCGTCACGTTCTTTGATCTCTGCCAAAAGGCGATCAAAGTTAACACTAAAGCCCTTTTCCTGCAACTGAAGCATGCGGCGATGCGCGCGCTCTTCAGAGGAAGCATCAAGGAATATTTTTACCGGCGCGTCAGGGAAAACAACGGTTCCCATATCTCGTCCATCGGCGATCAGACCCGGCGCTTCACGAAACGCACGTTGACGGCGCAATAATGCTTCGCGCACACGGGGGAAAGCCGCAACCTGAGAGGCTGCATTCGCCACATCCTGGGTGCGGATTTCGCCGCTCACGTCTTCCCCTTCAAGGATCACTTCAAGGTTGCCATCGGTTGAGATAAAGCGCACATCCAGGTGAGCGGCCAGGGGAACCAGCACATCTTCGGAGGTAACATCCACATGATGATGCAGTGCAGCCAGCGCCAGCACCCGATAGATTGCGCCTGAATCCAGTAGATGCCATTGCAACGCTTCCGCCATTGCTTTGCACAGGGTGCCTTTTCCCGCACCGCTTGGCCCATCAATGGTGATTACCGGGGCAATTGCTGTCATCTTTTTCTCCTTCGTTAAGGCATACCGTTAACATGAACGCCGCGCATTATACGCTGCAACGTGAATGACCGTTACTCCTGCGTGCAAATAACAGAATGATTGAGACAATGTGAAGAAGGTTTGCGCAATTATAGAAGGCTGGCAGAACGCCAGCCTGAAAGTGACAATGATTTACTTTTTATCGGCCGCAATGCGATCGCGAATATGCTGCGCACGCTCTGTTGAAGGCGGGTGTGAATCAAACATCGATTTTTCTGAACCCGCATCCAGTTTCGCCAGTTTCTCGAAGCTGGTAACCAGACCCTGAGTGCTGATGTTGCGTTTTTTCAGCAAGTCATAGGAGAAATCATCCGCATCAGACTCCTGGCTACGGGAGAACGCGGAATTAATCATGTTTTCAGCCAGATCGCCAAGCTGGGAGTTCGAAAGCTGAGCACCTGCGGCGCTGCTGGCAGAGATGGCATCGCGCGCAGCCAGGGTGGCATAAGCTGTTTGCATCGCTTTACGGGTATGCCCCAGAGCAACGTGGCCCATTTCATGACCGAGAACAGCTTCAACTTCATTGTCGGTCATCATATCCATCAGGCCGCTGTAAACGCGGATACATCCGTTAGCCATCGCCCAGGCGTTAACGTCTTTGGTCTGATACACCTTGTAGTTCACCGCCGTGCCGTCAATAGAGCTTCCCAGCGCTTTTGAAATTTTTGCCAGACGTTTGGTATAGGTGCTGGAAGCCGGTGCGATGGTGTTTTGCTTATCCATCTCCACGCAGGCTTCATCGGACAGTTTTTTGACATCCGCGTCGCTGAGGGTCGCCGCTTTATAAGCAGACATCCCGGATTTCGCCAGCGTATTAGGATCAAGACTCATTGTTTTACAGCCAGAGACCAGCGCTGCCGCGACCAGGCAGCTTAAGAGTATTTTTTTATTTTTCATTCCATCATCCTTGTATTAATCAATTGAATTGTGTCGATAAAGCACACAAAGAGTAACACTATCAGATGCTGAGCAAACAACCAAAAAATGACAGGTGCGTGCCGCCAGGCAATATGCTATGACGGCACGAATAATCAGGCAGGTTGGCTGATACGCGCCAGTTGTTCGAAGTAATCCGGGAAGGTTTTCGCCGTACATTTCGGATCGAGAATGGTGACAGGCGTTTCTGACAGTGCCACCAGCGAGAAACACATCGCCATACGGTGATCGTTCCAGGTACCAATTTCCGCATACTGAATATGAGCCGGCGGCGTGATGCGAATATAATCCTCACCCTCTTCCACTTCAGCCCCGACCTTACGCAGCTCTGTCGCCATCGCAAACAGGCGGTCAGTCTCTTTCACACGCCAGTTGTAAATATTACGCATCGTGGTGGTGCCACGAGCAAACAGCGCCGCCGTAGCGATGGTCATTGCCGCATCAGGAATATGGTTCATATCCATATCAATCGCGTTCAGTTTATCGTGAGTACAGGAGATAAAATCATCGCCCCAGGTCACCTGAGCGCCCATTTTTTCCAGCACATCAGCAAAACGAATATCCCCCTGCACGCTGTTACGGCCAATACCCGTAACTTTTACCGTACCGCCCTTAATGGCGCCGGCCGCAAGGAAATAGGAGGCAGAAGAAGCGTCCCCCTCGACCAGATAATGGCCTGGAGACTGGTAACGCTGATTCCCACGCACGACAAAGCGCTGGTAATCCTGGTTATCCACCTCAACGCCGAAGGTTTTCATCAGGTGCAAAGTGATATCGATATAAGGTTTGGAAACCAGGTCACCCTTAATGGTGATAGTGGTGTCCTGAGTTGCCAGCGGCGCAGTCATCAGCAATGCCGTCAGGAACTGGCTGGAGACGCTGCCATCAACCTCAACATCACCGCCGGTAAAGCCACCGCGAAGACGCAACGGCGGATAATTTTCCTGCTCCTGATACTCAATCTGTGCCCCACCCTGACGCAGCGCATCCACCAGGTGACCAATCGGACGCTCTTTCATACGCGGCTCACCGGTCAGCACCAGGTCGTTACTGCCAAGGCAAAGTGCGGCAGCCAGCGGACGCATTGCGGTACCGGCGTTCCCAAGGAACAACTCCAGTGGCTTATCCGCGACCAGTGGACCGCCGTTACCCGTCACTTCGCAACGGGTGCGATCGGCTGACAGGGTAAAGGAAACGCCTAACGCACTGAGCGCATTGAGCATATGGCGCACATCGTCACTGTCCAGCAGGTTGGTCAGGACGGTGGTGCCTTGTGCAAAGGCGGCCAGCAACAAGGCGCGGTTGGAAACACTTTTAGAACCAGGCAGATTGATGGTGCCATCGACCCGCGCGATGGGTTGTAACGTCAGGGATTCCATGAAACTTAACTCTCAACAAAACGGAATAAAAACCCCCGCAGCACGCCACGGGGGTATGAGGAAAAGCGAAATTAGCCGCGGCGACGTTCGAAGTCAGCCATAAACTCGGTCAGTGCTTTCACGCCTTCCAGCGGCATAGCGTTATAGATTGAAGCACGCATACCACCGACCACACGGTGACCTTTCAGGGCATGCAGGCCTGCAGCCAGCGACTCTTCGAGGAAGAGTTTGTCCAGCGCGCTGTCGGCCAACTGGAACGGAATATTCATACGTGAACGGTTCGCTTTCGCCACATCGTTACGATAGAAATCACTGCTGTCGATAACGCCGTAAAGCAGATCGGCTTTTTGTTGGTTAACCTTATCCATCGCAGCAACGCCGCCGTTGTTTTTCAGCCATTTAAACACCAGCCCGGCCAGATACCAGGCGAAGGTCGGCGGGGTGTTAAACATGGAGTCATTTTCGGCCAGGATGCTGTAATCCAGAATCGACGGGCATGCCTGATGCGCCTTACCCAGCAAATCGTCACGAACGATCACCAGTGTTAAACCCGCCGGGCCGATGTTTTTCTGCGCACCGGCATAAATCACGCCGTAACGGCTGATATCCAGTGGGCGAGAAAGGATCGTTGATGAATAGTCCGCCGCCACCACCACGTCATTGCCAAAGTTCGGCGTTTCATCAATGGCAATACCGTCGATAGTTTCGTTCGGGCAGTAGTGCAGATAAGCGCTGTTATCGCTCAGTTGCCACTCGCTCATTGGCTTCACGCCGCGCAGGCCATCAACCGTGATTTTGGCGTCAATAACGTTAGGAGCGCAGTATTTTTTCGCTTCTTTTACCGCACTTGCCGCCCAGTAACCGGCATCAACATAATCGGCAGTGGTTTTATCGCCCAGAATATTCAGCGGAACGCCTGCAAACTGACCGCGGCCGCCGCCATGGCAAAACAGTACTTTATAGTTCGAGGGGATATTCAGCAGGTCACGAAAATCCTTTTCTGCCTCTTCCGCCACATGGATAAATTCTTTGCCACGGTGGCTGATTTCCATCACCGATGTACCAAGACCCTGCCAGTCACAAAGCTCCTGTTGAGCTTGTTTAAGCACATCCGCCGGTAACATTGCCGGACCTGAACTGAAATTAAAGACCTGAGCCATTTCCCCTCACCACGCTAAAAGCAATAAGTTATAACAGTGGATATCGGTTTTATCATTCAGTGACACGCGCCGCAATGTCTAAAACTTATGACCCGGCAAATGTGCGCCACCTCACACAAAACATTCTTCCGGTGAATCGTCATAAAACCGACATTTTGGCTATAAGGGACAGGCGAATTATCCCGTTGACCTTCGACCATTCTGGATTTATGCGCTACTAACATCATTGAAGTTTATCTTTGCGCTGACCGCTGTCGGACTGCATCGCCAGCCGACGAAAATCTGCGTACAAGCGATAGAGATCAAACACTTTTATTTTTATGCGTTAACAGGCAGTTACCTTTGATAATCTCAGGGGAAAGTTTTATTTTCGCCGACCGCCCGGCGAAGATAGCGCCAGTCACATAAAACCCGTATGATCGCCCGCTTTACGTACAAAAAAGTGACTGCTGCTATGACGCAAACCTATATCCCCGGCAAAGACGCCGCCCTGGAAGATTCCATCGCTCGCTTCCAGCAAAAACTGCTCGATCTCGGCTTTAATATTGAAGAGGCTTCCTGGCTGAACCCGGTGCCAAACGTCTGGTCCGTGCATATCCGTGATAAAGACAGCGCGCTATGCTTCACCAACGGCAAAGGCGCCACCAAAAAAGCGGCCCTGGCTTCTGCGCTGGGTGAATATTTCGAGCGTCTGTCCACCAACTATTTCTTTGCCGACTTCTGGCTGGGCGATGCCATTGCTGATGGCCCCTTCGTTCACTATCCGAATGAAAAATGGTTCCCGCTGCCAGAAGATGAGACGCTGCCGGAAGGTATCCTGGATGCCCGCCTGCGCGCATTTTACGATCCGGAGAATGAACTGACTGCGGGCATGCTGGTCGATTTGCAGTCTGGCAATGAAGCGCGGGGTATTTGCGCCCTGCCGTTTACCCGTCAGTCTGACGCGCAAACCGTCTATATTCCGATGAATATCGTCGGCAACCTGTATGTGTCCAACGGCATGTCTGCTGGTAACACCGCGAACGAAGCCCGCGTTCAGGGTCTGTCCGAAGTATTTGAGCGCCATATCAAAAACCGCATTATCAGCGAACGCATCAGCCTGCCGGAAATCCCGGCGGAAGTTCTGGCGCGCTATCATGGCGTCGTTGCCTCTATTGAAAAACTGGAAGCTGAAGGTTTCCCGATCTTCGCGTATGACGGTTCGCTTGGCGGTAAATACCCGGTTATCTGTGTTGTGTTATTCAACCCGGCTAACGGCACCTGCTTTGCCTCCTTTGGTGCACACCCTGATTTTGGCGTGGCGCTGGAGCGTACGGTGACGGAACTGTTGCAGGGCCGCGGTCTGAAAGATCTGGATGTCTTTACGCCTCCGACCTTCGATGATGAAGAAGTGGCAGAACACACCAATCTTGAAACCCACTTTATCGATTCCAGCGGCTCTATCTCCTGGGATCTGTTTAAGCAGGATGCGGATTATCCTTTCGCTGACTGGAGCTTCGCCGGGACAACCGAAGAAGAGTTCGCCACGCTGATGGCCATCTTCAACGCAGAAGACAAAGAAGTGTACATCGCCGACTACGAGCATCTGGGCGTCTACGCTTGCCGTATCCTGGTGCCGGGTATGTCCGACATCTATCCGGCGGAAGATCTGTGGCTGGCCAACAATGCCATGGGTACTCATCTGCGCGAAACAATCCTCTCCCTGCCAGGCAGTGAGTGGGAGAAAGAAGATTACCTGAACCTTATCGAGCAGCTTGATGAAGAAGGTCATGACGACTTCACCCGCGTCCGTGAACTGCTGGGTATCGCAACCGGCAAAGATAACGGCTGGTTCACACTGCGTATTGGTGAACTGAAAGCCATGCTCGCCCTCGCAGGCGGTGATTTGGATCAGGCGTTATCCTGGGCTGAGTGGACCATTGAGTTCAATGGCTCGGTCTTTAGCGCAGAGCGCATCAATTACTATCGCTGCCTGCAGACCTTACTGCTGCTGGCGCAGGAAGATGAGCGTCAGCCTTTGCAGTATCTGAATGCCTTTGTGCGGATGTACGGTGCCGATGCCGTCGATGCTGCCAGCGCCGCCCTCAGCGGCGAAGCGCCTTTCTATGGGCTTCAGCCTGCAGATGGTTCTCTGGAAGCGTTCCCGGCCCATCAGGCGTTGTTAGCTGCTTACGAAAAATTACAACGTGCTAAACGGACGTTCTGGTCGAATTAACAACAAGTAGTACGACAATATGTAGGCTTAATGACAGGTCTACGCTATATTATGGGGCAATTTCATTGCCCCATTTTATTAATATTTCGGCAATGAGTGCCAATTGTAATAATTAAGTTAATTATGGGTAAATGCATATATAGCTACCCAGGGCTCATTGTTACTTTTTATGGCAATTACTCCATTTTAGTTAACGGTTTTCGGGAGGCCACATAAAAAAATTCAACACTTTTTGCAAAATTTAAAATTTATTTTTATAATTATAAACAACAAGTTAACTCGCATTCGCTGTAAAACCACGCGCTTTGCGGTCCTATTAGCCAGGCGAGATATGATCCATATCAAATTCTCTTCTATAATGCTTTGTTAGTATCTCCTCGCCGACTTAAAACAAAGAGAGAGTTAGTGTGAAAGCTGACAACCCTTTTGATCTATTACTTCCAGCTGCGATGGCAAAAGTTGCCGAAGATGCAGGTGTTTATAAAGCAACAAAGAAACCGCTGACCACGTTCTTTTTGGCCATTACTGCGGGCGTCTTTATCTCCATCGCTTTTGTTTTCTATATTACGGCCACCACGGGTACAGCATCGATGCCTTTCGGCATTGCTAAACTTGTTGGCGGTATCTGTTTCTCATTAGGGCTGATTCTTTGCGTCATCTGTGGCGCTGACCTCTTCACTTCAACCGTATTGATTGTGGTGGCCAAAGCCAGCGGACGTATTACCTGGGGCCAACTGGCACGTAACTGGGCAAACGTCTATATCGGTAACCTGATTGGCGCATTGCTGTTCGTGCTATTGATATGGTTATCTGGCGAATATATGGTGGCAAATGGCGGTTGGGGCTTAAACGTCCTGCAGACAGCCGACCATAAACTGCACCACACTTTTGTTGAAGCTGTCGCATTAGGTATTCTGGCAAACCTGATGGTCTGTCTGGCAGTATGGATGAGCTACTCTGGTCGTAGCCTGACAGATAAAGCGTTAATTATGGTGCTGCCGGTGGGCATGTTCGTTGCCAGCGGCTTTGAGCACAGTATCGCAAACATGTTTATGATCCCGATGGGTATCCTGATTCGTAACTTTGCGACCCCGGAGTTCTGGACCGCAGTTGGTTCCAGCCCGGAAAACTTTTCTCACCTGACTATTGCAAATTTCATCACCGATAATCTGATTCCTGTAACAATTGGGAATATCATTGGTGGAGGGTTGTTAGTTGGGTTGACATACTGGGTCATTTACCTGCGTGGCGATAACCATCATTAATGGTTGTCTCAGGCAGTAAATAAAAAATCCACTTAAGAAGGTAGGTGTTACATGTCCGAGCTTAATGAAAAGTTAGCCACAGCCTGGGAAGGTTTTGCGAAAGGTGACTGGCAGAAAGAAGTAAACGTACGTGACTTTATCCAGAAAAACTACACCCCATATGAAGGTGATGAGTCCTTCCTGGCTGGCGCAACTGATGCGACCACCACATTGTGGGACAAAGTTATGGAAGGTGTTAAACAGGAAAACCGCACTCATGCGCCTGTTGATTTCGACACCTCTGTTGCGTCCACCATTACTTCTCACGATGCAGGCTATATCAACAAAAGCCTCGAGAAAATTGTTGGTTTGCAGACTGAAGCTCCGCTGAAACGTGCGATTATCCCGTTTGGTGGCATCAAAATGGTTGAAGGTTCTTGCAAAGCGTATAACCGCGAGCTGGATCCTGCGCTGAAAAAAATCTTCACCGACTACCGCAAAACTCACAACCAGGGCGTGTTTGATGTTTACACCAAAGACATCCTGAACTGCCGTAAATCCGGTGTTCTGACTGGTCTGCCTGATGCATATGGCCGTGGCCGTATCATCGGTGACTACCGTCGCGTTGCACTCTACGGTATCGACTTCCTGCTGAAAGACAAATACGCACAGTTCCTGTCTCTGCAAGCTGACATGGAAAACGGCGTTAACCTGGAAGCCACCATCCGTCTGCGCGAAGAAATCTCCGAGCAGCATCGTGCTCTGGGCCAGATCAAAGAAATGGCAGCAAAATATGGCTGCGATATCTCTGCTCCGGCAACTTCCGCTCAGGAAGCGATTCAGTGGACTTACTTCGGCTACCTGGCTGCAGTTAAATCCCAGAACGGCGCAGCAATGTCCTTCGGTCGTACCGCTACCTTCCTGGACGTGTTCATCGAACGCGACCTGAAAGCAGGCAAAATCACCGAGCAAGAAGCGCAGGAAATGGTTGACCACCTGGTCATGAAACTGCGTATGGTTCGCTTCCTGCGTACCCCAGAATATGATGAACTGTTCTCTGGTGACCCGATCTGGGCAACTGAATCTATCGCCGGTATGGGCGTTGATGGCCGTACCCTGGTTACCAAAAACAGCTTCCGCTTCCTGAACACCCTGTACACCATGGGGCCGTCTCCGGAGCCGAACATCACCATTCTGTGGTCTGAAAAACTGCCACTGAACTTCAAAAAATACGCGGCTAAAGTCTCCATCGATACCTCTTCTCTGCAATATGAGAACGATGATCTGATGCGTCCTGACTTCAACAACGATGACTACGCTATCGCTTGCTGCGTAAGCCCGATGGTTGTTGGTAAACAAATGCAGTTCTTCGGTGCTCGCGCTAACCTGGCGAAAACCATGCTGTATGCAATCAACGGCGGCGTTGATGAAAAACTGAAAATCCAGGTTGGTCCGAAAACTGATCCTATCAAAGGCGACGTTCTGAACTTCGACGAAGTAATGGATCGTATGGATCACTTTATGGACTGGCTGGCTAAACAGTACGTCACCGCACTGAACGTCATCCACTACATGCACGACAAGTACAGCTACGAAGCCTCTCTGATGGCGCTGCATGACCGTGACGTTATCCGCACTATGGCGTGTGGTATCGCAGGTCTGTCCGTTGCTGCTGACTCCCTGTCTGCAATCAAACATGCGAAAGTTAAACCAATTCGTGACGAAGACGGTCTGGCTATCGACTTCGAAATCGAAGGCGAATACCCGCAGTTTGGTAACAACGACGCTCGCGTTGATGACATGGCGGTTGACCTGGTTGAACGTTTCATGAAAAAAATTCAGAAACTGACTACCTATCGCAACGCTATCCCGACTCAGTCTGTTCTGACCATCACTTCCAACGTTGTGTATGGTAAGAAAACCGGTAACACCCCAGACGGTCGTCGTGCTGGCGCGCCATTCGGACCAGGTGCTAACCCAATGCACGGCCGTGACCAGAAAGGTGCTGTTGCCTCTCTGACCTCCGTTGCTAAACTGCCGTTTGCTTACGCTAAAGATGGTATTTCTTATACCTTCTCTATCGTTCCAAATGCGCTGGGTAAAGACGACGAAGTGCGTAAAACCAACCTGGCAGGCCTGATGGATGGTTACTTCCATCATGAGTCTTCCATTGAAGGTGGTCAGCACCTCAACGTGAACGTGATGAACCGCGAAATGCTGCTCGACGCGATGGAAAACCCGGAAAAATATCCGCAGCTGACCATCCGTGTATCTGGCTACGCAGTACGTTTTAACTCCCTGACTAAAGAACAGCAGCAGGACGTTATCACCCGTACTTTCACTCAGACTATGTAATTCGGTTTGACTGAAATCGCGAAGTAATAAGCGTACAATGAAGGCTCCACGTCAGTGGGGCCTTTTTAACACCCCGCCCCACACCAGTCTGCTTCGTCGGTTATCTATACTCATGGATATCTGCCAAAACAGATTTAACACAGCCGGATTGAGCTGTGCATCAATACAGACCCTGGATGGGTCACATCTGGAGAATACACCGCAATGTCAGTGATTGGTCGCATCCACTCCTTTGAATCCTGTGGCACCGTCGATGGCCCTGGGATCCGTTTTATCACCTTCTTCCAGGGCTGCCTGATGCGCTGCCTGTATTGCCACAACCGTGACACCTGGGACACCCACGGCGGCAAAGAGATAACCGTTGATGAGTTAATGAAAGATGTGGTGACCTATCGCCACTTTATGAACGCCTCCGGCGGCGGCGTCACCGCATCAGGTGGTGAGGCCATGCTACAGGCGGAATTTGTCCGTGACTGGTTCCGGGCCTGTAAAAAAGAAGGCATCCACACCTGCCTTGATACCAACGGCTTTGTGCGTCGCTACGATCCGGTGGTCGATGAATTGCTGGAAGTCACCGACCTGGTGATGCTTGATCTGAAACAGATGAACGATGAGATCCACCAGAATCTGGTGGGGGTCTCTAACCACCGCACACTGGAATTCGCAAAATATCTGTCGAACAAGAACATCAATGTCTGGATCCGCTATGTCGTGGTACCCGGCTGGTCCGACGATGACGACTCTGCCCACCGCCTGGGTGAATTCACCCGCGATATGGGCAACGTCGAGAAAATTGAGCTGCTCCCCTACCACGAGCTGGGCAAACACAAATGGGTGGCAATGGGTGAAGAGTACAAACTTGACGGTATTCACCCGCCGAAGAAAGAGACCATGGAGCGCGTGAAAGGTATTCTGGAACAGTATGGTCACAAGGTGATGTACTAATCATAGCCATCCGGATGGGGCCAACGGCCTTATCCGGACTGCCCGTAACGCCTGTCTTCATGACCTTAAGTCCCCGATTCATCATTATTGGTGGCTATCGCTACGCTTTTTTTTTCGTCATAGTAAGCGCCTGATTCGTTTAACGGCGAGCGAATAACCGATCAGGATGATCATTTGACAACAGGAACGTTGAGCTTATGCCCCCAAATCCCTCCTCAAACTCACCGGGCAGAATCGGTTTTATCCTCCTCACTGCGATATTATTTTTGCTGATCCCTTTTTCAGGCATCTACGGCATCCTCTTTTTTGTCGGGCTCGTGGCGCTGAAATTTATGCTACCCACGCCCCAGCGCCGTTTTATGCGCTATCAACAAAGCCTCCCCACCAGCAAGGTACGTTCGATGGCGACAGGCCTGGTAGAGCTGGAAGGGAGACTGGTTAGTCAGCAACTCATTCGTGCCCCTATGAGCGGCAAGAACTGCATCGGCTATTACCATACGGTGATGGAGGAAGAGCGGGATTCTGACGGTAAAACAAACTACAGGCTTATCTTTGAAGAGAAGCGTTGCAATGCTTTTCTGCTGCAGGATGCGACGGGAAAAGTGCAAATTGACGCCAGTAATCTCGATTTTTTTTCTGCTCCCCGCAAAGGAAGAAATACGCACCAGGAGGCAGATCCTTCGCGAGTATCGCCTTGAAAACGGCGAGGACTATTTACTTATCGGCAAGGCGATACGTCGCAATAGTGAGATGGTCATTACGCGGGACGCACTGCGCCGTGTTTTTGGTATCGCGCCCGTTGGCAACCTTAAGCGACGTGACAAGTTAAATATCGTGCTGGCCCGCGCTCGCTATTATTGTATTGCCATCGCGTTGTTTATTGCCTTAGTGCTTGTGCTCCCCATTGATGTTCAGCATCGGCAGGTGATTATTCATTACTCACATCTGCTGTCATTCTTTAATGTGTCTTCACCTTATGAAGGTTCCGGGCAATGAATAACTTAATCGCACTTCTTATTGTCGTCTTTGTGGTTATCGGCTGTGGCGGCATGCTGGTGTCTTTGTATAACCGACTGGTGATGCTGCGCCACAATGTCGATAAATCTTTTGCCAATATTGATGTACTGCTCAAACAACGTGTCGATGAACTCCCCGAATTATTGAAAGTCGTCAAAGCCAGCGCAGAATATGAAAAAGAGACGCTACAGCAGCTTACCGCGCTACGAACGGCATGGCTTGCCAGCAATCGCTTTGAGGATAAGGTGACTATCAGTAATGACTTAAATCATGCCCTGAAAGGCGTATTTGCGGTGGCAGAAAACTACCCGCAATTAAGGGCCAATCGTGGATTTATTCAGCTCCAGCAGCGTATTTCAGCTTTGGAAGAGCAGATTGCCGATCGGCGTGAGTTTTTTAATGAGAGCGTAACCCTCTACAACATCGGTATTCATGAATTTCCCAATTTGATCATGGCAAAACTGATGCGTTATCAACCAAAGCCGTTATTAGAAATTTCATCAACAGAGACTCAGTATGCTGGCCTTACCTTTTGATTTGATGTTTATGGAAAAGGAGCCCGTATATGCAGTGTTGATAGCCGCATTTGGCCCGGTACCCGCCCTTTTATTCTTCGGTTCCTTTTTGCAGATATCGTGGCTGAAATGGCTGTCAGCCGTATGTGCGGCAGCCATCGCCATCGCCTGGTTTCCAGGAGCAGGAATGACCATCATCATGATGTTCAGTGGGATTAGCGGGGTAAAGATATTTTTATGCTGGCTGGTAATGCTGACAGGGATCCTGAGTTTTGTTGTCTTTAACCATCGACATCTTGCTGTCATTTACCACGAATACAACGTCGACGATAAGCCAGGCAAGGTTGTAGCGCCTGGCAGAACAAAAAAACGGTCGCGCAGGCGCTAATAATACTCCTGATTGCGACCGTCATAAGCTATCAGGCATGCGCCACGGGCGTAGGATGCTGACCCGCTTTACGCATCAGCATCATCAGGTAGATACAGGAGACACTGGCTATCATGATAAACAGCAGGCTGTCAGAATAGCTTTGCATCAACATGGCGGTAAATGTTGGCCCCAGCAGGCTGCCGATGGTGTAACTAAGCAACAGAGCCTGGTTCATTGCCACCAGCTGGTGATACTCCACTTTCTCGCAGGCCCATGCCATTGCGACCGGGTAAAGCGTAAATCCGGCGGTGCCAAGGACAAAGAGCGCTGGCGCCATCGCGGCATTACTGAGCATCGCCCCGCAACCGAGGATCACTACAAATACCTGTACGCGCAGAACCAACAAACGACCAAAACGATCGGCCAGTTTCCCGACCGGCCACTGCCCGATAATCCCTGAACTGACCATCAACGCCATCCAGAAACCAATCCCCGAATCGCTGATACCTTTATGGTTCAGGTACAGCGGCATCAGGCCATACAGCGAGCCAAGAATAATGCCGGAAATAATGCAGCCATTGACTCCCAGCCGCGCCTGGCGCAGACGAAACATCGGCCATACCGATGTTGAGCTCTGCACTTCATCGCTCTTCCCGGTAATGCGGGTGAACAGCAGAGGTAAAATAGCCGCCAGCACCAGACCTACACACCAGGGTAATACGCTCATCAGCTCAGTCGGTGATTTACTGACCATCACCTGCCCCAGCACGGTACCCACGTAATAGTCCATCATATAGGCCGCGAGCAGACGCCCACGATTATGCGTGGTTCCACTGCGCATCAGCGCGCTTTCTACCACCACCCAAATCATCGCGCAGCCAATACCGGCGACGAATCGCCAGATTAACCAGCTCCAGAAGCCAATATTCAGGCCAAGGCCCGCACATCCGACAGCAAAGATCAACGAGGCAATATAGTAGCTGCGGTTAAAACCAAGGTGCTTTATCAGCCCGCCGGTCATAACAGTACCGAGCAAATTACCGGTAAAATACGAAGAGCCAACCATCCCGACCTGCCATGTCGGCATGTTTTCATGGGCGAGCCAGAGGGGGACGAGCGTATTCAGAACCGCTATCGCCAGAGTCAACAAAAGCAGGCCACAGAGCAATAAAAGCACTGGCCGGGTATAGGTGGTCATGGATAAAAACCGTGAGGAAGTTCAATATTCGTGCGCATCATGCCACTGGCAAAAACATTGTCAATCCACCGATTTTAGGCGGCAGCGCCTTTTATTCAGCGACGATATATAAAACTAATCCTGCGCTCCGATTATGGATGCTGACTTATCATCATTCTTTTGATTAATAAGATTTATTTACCATTCCTGCCAAAAAGTTTAGTTGAAAAAATTCATGATGATTTTCGCTGGCTGGCCGGGATCTCACACCCGACCAGACCCGGTTATTAGATGGCCATCGGCGACGATTTACAGCTTCTCAACCTGAACAAGATTACTGTGTGAGGGATTCCCCTTCGCCAGCGGCGAAGGTCGCTGGGTAGTCAGCACGTTAATGCATCCGCCCTGATCGATGCCCTTACCGTCAGGCGCATACCATGCCCCTTCCCCCAGGGCGACAACGCCAGGAATGATACGCGGCGTAACCTTAGCTTCGATGTGCACCTCGCCACGATCGTTACGAATGCGAACCCGGTCGCCATTCGCAATCCCGCGCAGTTGTGCGTCAATGGGGTTGATCCACATTTCCTGACGACAGGCAGCGTTGAGCACATCAACATTGCCGTAGGTTGAATGGGTGCGTGATTTGTAGTGAAAACCAGTCAGCTGTAGCGGATATTCGTTACTTAACGGGTCGCTATAATTTTCAAATCCCGGCGCATAAACAGGCAAGGGATCGACAACATCATCATCCTGCAACACCCAGGTAGCGGCAATGTTAGCCAGCTCGCTTGAATAAATCTCAATTTTCCCGGACGGGGTTGTGAGTGGATTACCTGCGGGATCGTCACGGAACGCTTTGTAAGCAACATGATGCCCTTCAGGGTCACGCTGTTTGAAGATTCCCTGTCGGCGGAAGGCCTCAAATGACGGCAGATCGGGAATAGCCTGACGGGACTGTTCATGAATATGCCGCAGCCATTCTTCCTGGGTACGCCCTTCAGTGAACGCCTGCTCAACGCCCATCCGCTTTGCCACTTCGCTGGTCATTTCATAGATGGTTTTGCATTCAAAGCGCGGCTTGATCGCTTGCCCGGCAAAAATAACGTATCCCATATTTCCACAAGAATCCGAATGCGCGATATCCATCTGTTCGGAAGTGGTACAGTCCGGCAACAAAATATCGGCATACATTGCCGAGGAAGTCATATGGCAATCGATCACCACTATCAGCTCGCACTTTTTATCATCCTGTAAAATCTTATGGGTACGGTTGATCTGCGAATGCTGATTGATAAGACAGTTCCCGGCATAGTTCCAGATCATTTTAATGGGCACATCAAGCTTATCTTTCCCCTGAACGCCATCACGTGTCGCAGTCATTTCCGGGCCACGTTCAATCGCATCAGTCCACATAAACATCGAAATACCAGCCTGTACTGGATTATCCGGTATTGGCATAAATTCATAGGGCATTTCATAGGTGCTTTCACGTGCGCCCGAGTTTCCCCCGTTAATACCGACGTTGCCAGTAAGAATGGGCAGCATCGCAATTGCACGCGAGGTCAACTCACCGTTAGCATGACGTTGCGGACCCCAGCCCTGGCAAATAAAGGCCGGTTTTGCGCCCGCGATTTCTCGCGCCAGTTGCACGATTCTGGCAGCGGGGATCCCGGTAATTGCCGCTGCCCATTGCGGGGTTTTGGCGATACCATCATTACCCTGCCCCATAATGTACGCTTTGTAGTGACCATTTGCTGGCGCACCCGCAGGCATGGTGCTTTCATCAAAACCGACGCAGTATTTGTCAAGAAACGCCCGATCAACCAGATTTTCGTCAATCATCACCCACGCCAGCGCCGAAACCAGGGCTGCATCGGTGCCAGGGCGAATTGGTATCCACTCATCTTCGCGCCCTGCCCCCGTATCCGTGTACCGAGGATCAATGATTATCATCCGCGCGTTTGATTTCTGCCGGGCCTGCTCAAGGTGATAAACGACGCCACCACCGCTCATACGTGTTTCAGCGGGGTTATTGCCGAACATCACCACCAGCTGACTGTTTTCAATATCGGACGGACTGTTGCCGTCGGCCCAACCGCCATAGGTATAATTGAGCCCCGCCGTAATTTGTGCAGAAGAATAGTCGCCGTAAAAATTCAGATAACCGCCGCAGCAATTCATCAACCGGGCGATCAGAGTCTTATTTGGGCAGTTAGCAACGGTCATCGTGCCGCCCAGCGTACCGGTTCCGTAATTCAGATAGATGGATTCGTTACCATAATCTTTAATCAGGCGCTTCATATTGTTGGCAATATGATCGTAGGCCTCTTCCCAGCTAATGCGCTCAAATTTACCTTCGCCGCGTTTGCCCACCCGTTTCATAGGATATTTCAACCGATCGGGATTATAGACCCGGCGACGCATTGAACGTCCGCGCAGACAAGCCCGGACCTGGTGCAATCCGTCGTAGCTATCGTCCCCGCTATTATCCGTTTCAACGTACCTGATTTCGCCATCCTGTACATGCATACGCAGCGGACAACGGCTACCACAGTTAACGGTGCAGGCACTCCAGACAACGCGTTCAGATGATGCTGCCGATAAGGGGTCAGCCGCACAGAGATTGCGTGAAAAAGGAAGGGTAAAGGCGCTGCTCGCCAGCGCGAGACCACCCATTACGCCGGTTTTAACCAGCCCACGCCGGGTAACTTCCGCCTCCAGCAGACCATCAGAGTTTTTCGATTCCATAAAGACTCTCTTTGCTCACAGATAGGAATAAACCGGAATCGTCAAGCAGATACAGATATGACAAATTCCGAAATTTTTAGTTTTTTATCCTGAATTGCAGCAGGGATTATTAACGAAATATTGTGATGGTTTATTGCCGGGGGTCAACGCGAACAAAAAAAAAGCGCCCGCAGGCGCTTGATATGGACAGAAGTGAAACTTAGCCGATAAACTCGACGCCGCGCATATACGGACGCAGAACTTCCGGGATCTCGATACGACCGTCGGCTTGTTGATAGTTTTCCAGCACCGCAACCAGGGTGCGGCCAACTGCCAGGCCAGAACCGTTGAGGGTATGAACCAGACGGGTTTTCTTGTCTGATTTGCTACGGCAACGCGCCTGCATACGACGCGCCTGGAAGTCCCAGACGTTCGAACAGGAAGAGATTTCGCGATAGGTATTTTGCGCAGGAACCCACACTTCAAGATCGAAGGTTTTACAGGCGCCAAAGCCCATGTCACCGGTGCACAGAGCCATACGACGGTACGGCAGACCCAGCAGTTCCAGTACTTTTTCAGCGTGCCCTGTCATCTCTTCCAGCGCCGCCATCGATTCTTCCGGGCGAACAATCTGCACCATTTCAACTTTGTCGAACTGGTGCATACGGATCAGACCACGGGTATCGCGGCCGTAGGAACCCGCTTCAGAACGGAAGCACGGAGAGTGCGCCGTCAGTTTAATTGGCAGGTCATCTTCGTCGATGATTTCATCACGCACGAGGTTGGTCAGCGGCACCTCAGCGGTCGGGATCAGCGCATAGTTGCTGCTATCGGCTTCTTCATCCAGCGGACGAGTATGGAAAAGGTCACCGGCGAATTTCGGTAACTGCCCTGTGCCGTACAACGTGTCATGGTTTACCAGATAGGGAACGTAGGTTTCGCTGTAACCATGCTGCTCCGTGTGCAGATCAATCATGAACTGCGCCAGGGCACGATGCAGATGCGCAATCTGCCCCTTCATCACCACAAAGCGGGAACCGGTCAGCTTAACGGCAGCGGCAAAATCCAGCCCGGCATGCATTTCGCCCAGCGTGATATGGTCGCGGACTTCAAAGTCGAACTGACGTGGGGTGCCCCAGCGTTTTACTTCAACGTTGTCATTTTCGTCTTTGCCAACCGGGACGCTGTCGTCCGGCGTATTGGGGATAGCCAGCGCGATTTCGCGGATTTCAGCCAGCAGTGTTTCCAGCTCGGCTTTCGCCGCATCCAGATCTTCACCCAGTTTGTTCACTTCCAGGCGTAATGGCTCGATATCTTCCCCGCGTGCTTTTGCCTGGCCGATGGATTTCGATCGCGAGTTACGTTCTGCCTGCAAATTTTCAGTGTTGACCTGCAAGACCTTACGACGCTCTTCGAGCGCGCGTAACTTATCTACATCCAGCTTAAAACCCCGGCGTGCCAGTTTTTCTGCAACTGCGTCTGGCTCGGTACGCAGCAGATTGGGATCGAGCATGCTTATCCTGTGCTTATCGAATTGAAATAATGAGAAAGTGACCACAGCCTGCGGCCACAGAGATCGAACGACAACATTACCGCAAGGACACTCTCAACGGTAGCGTTTTATGGGGCTTTTATGATCCTGTTCGGCCAGCCAGGCGAGCTTTTCGCCAATCTTTCCTTCCAGCCCCCGATTTGTCGGATAATAATAGCGTGTTTGCGCCATTTCCTCGGGGAAAAAGACTTCGCCAGCCGCATAGGCATTGGGTTCATCATGGGCGTAGCGATACTCCTGACCGTAGCCCATCTCTTTCATCAACTTAGTGGGCGCGTTGCGTAGATGCACCGGCACATCGTAATCCGGACGCTCACGGGCATCCGCCATCGCGGCTTTAAAAGCGGTATAGACTGCGTTACTTTTCGGCGCACAGGCAAGATAGACGATGGCCTGCGCAATGGCGCGCTCCCCTTCTGCCGGGCCAACGCGGGTAAAGCAGTCCCAGGCGGAAATAGCCACCTGCATGGCGCGCGGATCCGCATTGCCGACATCCTCAGATGCAATCGCCAGGCAGCGGCGGGCAACGTACAACGGATCCCCGCCTGCGCTGATAATGCGGGCATACCAGTACAAAGCGGCATCGGGTGCGCTTCCACGTACTGATTTATGCAGCGCCGAAATCAAATCGTAAAAACGGTCGCCTTTGTTATCAAAGCGCGCGCTACGCTCACCGGCAATTTCGGTCAGCAATGCTTTTTGCAGCACGCGTTTGCCGGAATTATCCAGTTCGGCCATATCGGCCATCATTTCCAGAGTATTCAATGCCCGACGGGCATCACCGTTGACCAGTTCAGCGATAGCGCTGCGCGTTTCAACAGGCAGCACAATATCCTGGCCGCCGTAGCCACGAGCTTTATCTTCCATCGCCTGGCTCAGGACCTGCTCAATATCTTCGGTGGTCAAAGATTTGAGCAAATAGACGCGGGCACGCGAGAGCAATGCCGAGTTGAGTTCAAAGGAAGGGTTTTCCGTGGTGGCACCAATAAAGGTGATGGTGCCATCTTCAATGTGCGGTAGAAAGGCATCCTGCTGGCTTTTGTTAAAGCGATGGACCTCATCCACAAACAGAATCGTTCGCCTTCCGGCATTACGATTCTGCCGTGCCCGTTCAATGGCTTCGCGGATCTCTTTGACGCCGGAGGTGACAGCGGAGATACGTTCAACATCTGCGCTGGCATAACGGGCAATCACTTCCGCCAGCGTCGTTTTTCCTGTCCCCGGCGGCCCCCATAAAATCATAGAGTGCAGATGCCCGGCTTCGATGGCACGAGGCAGCGGCTTACCCGGCGCCAGCAAATGTTGCTGGCCAATATACTGCGCTAAATTTTCTGGCCGCATGCGGGCGGCCAGGGGTTGAAACGCATTATCGGAAAAATCGAGCGACAGGTTGCCCACGAATGCCTCTTACTTACGTTGATCGTCAACCGTTACGCCCTTCGGCGGAGTAAAGGTGAACTTTGCTGCATCAATGCTGCCGTTTTGCTGCGCTTTAAGCTGATAGCTGCTTTTCTGGTCATCCTGCTCAATGGCGCTGAACTGATGGATGGTGCCGTCACGTCCCACATTGATGGTGAACTGTTTCAGGTTACCGCTGCCGGTTTTCGGCGTCAGGACAAAATCATCACCGTTTTGGGTGATGTTGTATTGCTGCCAGTCGCTGCTCTGATTACGCGCAATCAACATAAAAGGGGTGTTGCCGGTGGCATCTTTCAGCCAGGTCGCCGTAGCCTGCTCGACAAACGGATTATAGAACCACAGCGTTTTACCATCAGAAACCAGCACGCTTTCATCCGGTTGGGTCATATGCCAGTTAAACAGGCTTGGGCGTTTTACCCACAGATCCCCTTGCCCTTCCTGTACCGCCGCGCCGCTACCGTCAGTGACTTTCTGGGTAAAGCTGGCATGGAAGCTGTTCACTTTATCAAGGCGGCTTTTCAGGTCGCTGGAGGCATCTGCCCATACGTTACTGGCCATAAAGCTGCCAATTAACACACAAGCCATCGCGATTTTTTTCATTATTTTTCCTTAAAATACATCGCTCCCGAAATGGGAGAGCCTGCCTGTCACTCTAAAAGCCGCAGCCCCGGAGCGACAGGAGAAAAGACTTAATTTTTACCGATTTACCCATCTTTGCATTTATTCGAACGGCGGCGGCGCCAGGACTTCACGGTTACCGTTATGCCCCTGTTCGCTAACAATTCCCTGGGCTTCCATCTGCTCAATAATGCGCGCCGCACGGTTATAGCCGATGCGGAACTGACGCTGGACGCCCGAGATAGAGGCTTTGCGTTTTTCTGTCACAAAGTTGACCGCCTGATCGAACAACGGATCTAACTCTTCGCCGCTGTCAAAACCGCCGCCACCGCCTTCGCTGTCACTGTCAGAGGTGATGCCATCGATATATTGCGGGCGACCACGCGCTTTCCAGTCCTGAACCACGGCATGGACTTCCTGATCACGCACAAAGGCACCATGGACACGTACCGGAGAACTGTTCGAACTGGTCGCAGAGTAAAGCATGTCACCCATCCCAAGCAGTGATTCCGCACCGGACTGGTCGAGGATCGTACGCGAGTCAATCTTACTGGAAACCGTAAAGGCGATACGGGTTGGAATGTTGGCTTTAATTAAACCGGTGATAACGTCGACAGAAGGACGTTGCGTCGCCAGTACAAGGTGGATCCCCGCGGCACGCGCCTTCTGGGCCAGACGCGCAATCAGCTCTTCCACTTTCTTGCCAACGGTCATCATCAGGTCGGCAAATTCATCCACCAGCACCACGATATAAGGCAGTTTCTCCAGTACCGGATGCACCGCATCCATACTGTCTCCCGGCTTCCAGTACGGGTCCGGAATCGGGCGGCCCATTTTCGCCGCTTCAGCAATTTTCTCGTTATAACCCGCAAGGTTACGCACACCCAGCGCTGACATCAGTTTGTAACGACGCTCCATTTCGTTCACGCTCCAGCGCAAGGCGTTGGCCGCGTCTTTCATATCAGTGACCACTT
Source organism: Phytobacter sp. V91 (assembly GCF_965644225.1). NCBI lineage: Bacteria > Pseudomonadati > Pseudomonadota > Gammaproteobacteria > Enterobacterales > Enterobacteriaceae > Phytobacter > Phytobacter sp. V91. The sequence goes on from NZ_CBFFRJ010000023.1 coordinate 43,914, forward strand.
CAGTCAACAGATGCGGGATGCCTTCATAAACCGACAACTCCAGCATTTTCGGGTCGATCATAATGAACTTAACGTCTTCCGGCTGTGCCTTGTACAGCATGCTGAGGATCATGGCATTCACCCCAACAGACTTACCGGAGCCGGTTGTACCCGCCACCAGCAGATGCGGCATTTTCGCCAGATCGGCAATCACCGGCTCGCCACCGATATCTTTGCCCAGCACAACGGTTAACGGCGACGGGCTTTCGCGGAATTTTGCGCAGTCCAGCACTTCGCGCAGATAGACGGTCTGACGTTTCTTATTCGGCAACTCCAGCCCGACATAAGGTTTGCCCGGGATAACTTCCACCACGCGCACGGCAACGGTCGACAGTGAACGAGCAAGGTCACGGGAGAGGTTGGAAATACGCGCCGCTTTCACCCCAGGCGCAAGGTTTAATTCAAAACGGGTGATAACAGGCCCTGGGGAGTAGTTCACCACGTCGGCTTTAATGCGGAAATCGGCCAGTCGGGCTTCAACCAGACGCGCCATTTGCTGCAAAGCAAAGGTATCCACCGGTTCGACTTCAGAAGGCGGCGGCGTAAGTAAATCCAGCGATGGCAGCGGCGTGGTGGGTTTCTGCAATTGATGGCTGTCGCCATTGCGCATCAGCAACGGGTGGATCAGGCTCTCTTTCGGCGCAGGTGTGGATACCTGAGCAACAGGCTGCGCAGCAGGCGCGGCGACTGGTCGCGCAGGCGCATACTGGGCTTCTGTCTCCGGCATCACGCCCGGTGTGAACAGCGGTTCACTCGGGCCGTCATCGACCAGCGCTTTGGTCGGCGAAAACTCAAAATCATCCAGCGAGAACATCCCTGGCGGAAGAGAACTGTCTGCGGCATAACGCTGTTGCTGGCTGGAAGCAAACTGGCGAGCCAGTTCCACTTCAGCTTCTTCCTCCTCCGTCAGGGCCGGGGGAACAGGCGTTGACGGCGTGTCGTGGGTATACTCTTCGCCATAACGATTCTGCTGGCTGGCGGCAAACTGCTGCGCCAGCTCATGCTGGTGCAGCATCTCAACATCATCATCGCTCATCGGCTCATGATGCTGGCGCTGTTCCGCGCGCGCGCGCTCCTCTGCCATTCGCTGGGAAGGCAATTTAATACCGTATGAGGCCAGCTCGCGACGCGTCGGCACACGTACCCGGTTAGGACGCGGCAGTTGGGGACCAATGCCCTCTTTGACCTGCTGACGCGGCGCACCGCCTTCAGCAAGGCTGAAAACAGGGCTGACGCCATCCACTGGGGATGTTTCATGGACGCTGGCCGCAACAGCGGACGCTGCAACAGGTACCACATGCGCACTCACAGAAGGCGCAGGCGCAACCGGATGAACGGGCTCCTGAACAGGGTCAGGGACTGGCTGGTACCAGGCGGCAAGTTGTTCGCGCTCACGAGCACGTTTCTCTTCCACTTCTTCAAAATAATACAGCGGAGGGCGCGTCTGTTTAACCTCTGCCATCTCTGGTTCAGGTTCAGGCTCCATCAGCGGCTCAGGTGCCACATATTCCGGCTCAGGTTGATAAGCCTGATACTCCACCGGCTCAGCCACAACCGGCTGAGGCGGCTGCCACTCCCCTTCCTGCTCCGGCGCGACATAGTGAGAAAGCGGCACTTGCCCGACAACGGCGGCGGATTGCGGCAATGGCTCCGGCGTTTCCGGCTGCCATGTCGTCGTTTGCTCCACAGCATAGGCCACAGGCGCAGAGGGCGCGGCATGGCTTTGCGCTGCGATCATCCCGGCAGCGGCAGCGGCCAGAGGCTCGGTTACCCGGTATCCACTGAGCAGGGGATCATAAGGATCTGTTTGCGCCTGGATGGCGCTATTGCCGGAGAAGAGCACGTCATCAGCATCTGCCGGAACACCACGGGTAGAATATTCAACCTCGTCGTTCTCTTCATCATCCATCCGCTTACCGGAGAACAAGGCCTCATCGGTCTTACGTCCCATTGGATTGCTGAACTTTTCAGCTATCCGCTTACGCCGTGCCAGCGCGCCACGCATAATACGAGCACGACGTGACTGGTGAGGCGCTTTGGCGGATTCATCGTCATCCTCATAATCTTCGTCCTCGTATTCTTCTTCATCGACCCAGGTATCATCCCGACGGGTACGATTGCTGGCAAAGGTCAGAATACTTAAGATCACGCTACCAATTTTTTCTGCGATGGTGACCCACGACCAACCGGTAAATAGCGTTAACCCCGCCGCCCAGACGCAAAGCAACGCAATAGTGCCTCCACTGCTGCGCAGAAGGGGTTGCAACGTGGTGCTAAGCAGGCTGCCAATGACCCCGCCAGAGGCGAAGTACCAGATATCATCAGCATTGATAGCGGCGAGACCGCAGGAGGTAAGGATCAAGGCAAGCGCCCCAATCAACCGTAAAGAGACGGCAAAATAGTCGATATATTCTTCACTTGCCCGGTGACGATAAGCAAACCAGCAGCCACCGATAATGATCAGCGGAATGGTGTAGGCCATGACGCCAAAAATAAAGAATAAGGTATCAGCCAGCCATGCGCCTGGTTGCCCCCCCAGATTATGGATAGGCTCATGCCAGGCCGTTTGTGACCAACTGGGATCGGAGGGATTAAAACTGATAAGTGCTGCCGTCAACCAGAGGGCAAACAAGGCTACGAGGATCAGTAATGCCTCAAGGAGTCGACGCCCGCTGCTCAACCTGGTAAGTGTGACGTCTTTGTCTTCTGTGTATTCCTGGCTCAAGTAAGGCGCTCCAGCTAAAACGGGCAACAGCGCCGGGAAACCCCGGCACTGTTGCTGTATGGATTAACAGGAGTGTAATCAAAAAAAGCCGATTTTGCACCTGTTCCGTATTAGCGCGTCTTGATAACCAGACGATTGCTCTGTTTGACTTCTTCCATCACCACATAAGTACGGGTGTCATTCACGCCAGGCAGTCGCAGCAGAGTTTCCCCCAGCAACTTACGATAGGCAGACATATCAGGCACACGTGTTTTCAACAAGTAGTCGAAATCACCTGATACCAGATGACACTCTTGAATTTCTTCAAGTTTTTGTACTGCGGAGTTAAATTGCTCAAACACATCCGGTGCGCCACGATTCAGAGTAATCTCAACAAAAACCAGAAGTGATGCATCCAGATAATGCGGGTTCAACAGCGCTGTGTAGCCCTGAATAAAACCCTGTCTTTCCAGTCGACGCACACGCTCAAGGCACGGCGTTGGGGAAAGTCCCACTCGCTTAGAAAGCTCGACGTTGGAAATACGCCCATCTTTTTGCAATTCGTTCAGAATATTACGATCAATGCGGTCGAGATCTTTGCCAGGGCGCTTCTTGCTATCTACCATTATTATTGTCTCTCTGTATTCCTTCCCTACTCCTGTCTTGACCCTGTGCACTTCACTGTTCAGAGTCTTTGCCCGTCGCTTTACGTGCACTGTGTTATTGAATTAACACGACGTAATCCCAGGGTCAGTATTAAGAAGTCCGTTGCCTGACGGCAGCTATCGACATCACGAATGGCATCTGTCCACACCATGCGTAGATTTCACTAGCCCGGTAAAATTGGTATTTGCATGCATGAATTTGCGTCACGCGCGAAACACTGCTTTTTTCTTCCTTTGATGTTTTCGCAAATGCGCAGGGGATTGTCAAAGCAAAACATCTTTTTTTAGTACAACATGCCAGATATTCATCATCACGCTCAGTGAATACTCATGTTATCACCTTATAACTGACCAATTTTCAGTAGAAATTGTTATATTTCGATTCTTAGCTTGAAATTTATCATCGGCTTTATCTATTACACATATCGTTAACAAAACCGCTGAACTCTTTTTTTACGCCCACAAATTCCCTACAATCCTGAGCCATGTCTGCAAATAAAAATGAGGATTTCATGGGTACGGCCAAACACAGTAAGCTGCTTATCCTGGGTTCAGGCCCTGCGGGCTATACCGCTGCGGTCTATGCTGCACGCGCCAATCTGGAACCGGTATTGATTACCGGGATGGAGAAAGGCGGTCAGCTCACCACCACGACCGAAGTGGAAAACTGGCCAGGGGATCCGAACCACCTGACCGGGCCGCTGCTGATGGAGCGCATGCATGAACATGCCGAAAAATTCGAGACGCAAATTCTGTTCGATCATATCAATACGGTTGATCTGCAGAATCGTCCTTTCCGCCTGACGGGCGACAGCGGTGAATATACCTGCGATGCGTTAATTATCGCGACAGGAGCATCCGCACGTTATCTGGGCTTACCTTCAGAAGAAGCCTTTAAGGGCCGTGGCGTTTCCGCCTGTGCGACCTGCGACGGTTTCTTCTACCGTAACCAGAAAGTTGCCGTTATCGGTGGGGGTAACACCGCCGTTGAGGAAGCACTGTATCTGGCAAATATCGCTTCTGAAGTGCATCTGATTCACCGCCGTGATTCTTTCCGTGCAGAGAAAATCCTGATCAAACGTCTGATGGAAAAAGTGGCAAACGGTAATATCGTGCTGCATACCGACCGTACGCTGGAAGAAGTGACCGGCGATCAGATGGGGGTCAGCGGACTGCGTCTGCGTGACACGCAAAACAGTGACAACGTTGAGTCACTGGAGGTAGCAGGTCTGTTTGTTGCTATTGGCCATAGCCCGAACACCGCTATCTTTGCAGGCCAGTTAGAGCTGGAAAACGGCTATATCAAAGTCCAGTCAGGCATTCATGGCAACGCGACCCAAACAAGTATTCCGGGTGTCTTCGCTGCCGGTGACGTAATGGATCATATTTATCGTCAGGCGATCACCTCTGCCGGTACCGGTTGTATGGCCGCGCTGGATGCTGAACGCTATCTCGACGGACTGGCGCAGAACAGTAAATAATCTTTACAAGTCAGTAACAAAGGTAAATAAGGCGACTATAAGTCGCCTCAGATTGCTGACGAACCCCACGTTTTTCGTGGGGTTTTGTTTTTGTAGCGACCGCAGGTCGCGATCGCGATATTTTCCTGTCTTTCTGCCCCGGCTTTTCTACTGCGCTGTTTTCAGCCTCTTATGTCCCGCTGAACCCGCCAACACCAGTAAAAACTGATAAAGAAGCGCCAGCAGCGCCATCTTCTTCATATTCTGCGCCGTCGCCGCAAGCAGGCACTGCATCTGCACTTTCATCAGGCCACGGAACCGCGCGTACCGGTGCCCGTGATGTTGTTTCGCATCCGCGAAGCTCCGCTCCACCGTTTCCTTACGCCGGGCATACACCTTTTTGCCCCATTTCGTCAGCCGCAGCGCGTTTGCCTCTTCTTTTGCCTCT